>NZ_JABXKM010000153.1 GCF_017115025.1 Nostoc sp. NOS(2021)
GCCAGAGACTGGAAACGAGGTTTTAAAAGGGTTTTGGCTTAAGTTGACACCAATGTACAGCTGTACGCTGTAAAGATTTTTAATTCATATTTAGTCTTTATTGTCAATCCGTAGATTCGACAGAAATTTATTTTTATTTTTTGAAAGATTTTAATGATTTGGCAAAGATCCAGTAATCTTACTGTTGCCAAAGAATAATTGTCGTAGAATTAGAGACATTTAAGAGCAAATATTTTATACTAATGCATCCCTTTTCTCAGAAAATAACGAATTCTCAAGAAAATATTCCCCAGCAAACTCAACTTGGTCAGATGTGTGGTTCCAAACGGCTATTTCGCGATCGCTATGAAATATTGCAAATTTTGGGTCAAGGTGGTTTTGGGATCACATTTTTAGCCAAAAATGCCGTATTACCTGGGAATCCCCTGTGTGTCATTAAACAGCTTTGTCCGAAAGTGACTAATCCTCAAAGTTGGCAAAGGGCATGTCTGCGCTTTGAAAAAGAAGCAAGAACCTTGGGTCAACTCGGTAGTCATTCGCAAATTCCCATGTTATTAGACTACTTTCAGGCGAATGGGGAGTTTTTTTTAATTCAAGAATACGTGCCGGGTTTGACTTTGGCACGAGAAGTCCGGCAAACTGGGCCCAAAAGTGAAGCCTCAGTTAAACAGTTTTTACAGGAATTATTACCTGTATTACAATATCTTCATAAACATCATGTGATTCATCGGGATATTAAGCCCCAAAATTTATTGCGGTGTGAGTATGACGGGCGGGTAGTGCTAATTGATTTTGGGGCGGTGAAAGAGCAATTAGTTGACGTTTGTGAAAACTCAATCAATCAAGCTGCAAACACCAATTTTATTGGGACTAGGGGATTTGCACCACCAGAACAGTTTTCTCTACGTCCAGTTTATGCCAGTGATATTTATGCGCTGGGTGTAACTTGTATTTATATGTTGACTGCTAAAAGTCCTTTAGAATTTGACTACGACGCGAATACTGGTGAGATATGCTGGCAAAAAGAGGTAAATATTAGCTACAGTTTTGCCCAGATTTTAGGAAAAATGGTGAAAATTACGTTAAATGATCGGTTTAAGACTGCCGATGAAGTGATGAAAGCTTTAGGTAATCAAAGCTATGTGCCTACTTTGGCTAACTGTCTAACTACCCAAAAATCTACACACAAATTAAATAGTAAAAGTATTACACAACACGAAAATTCTTACGAAACTCCTGATGTATACATGCCACCTGTCGCCAGAACTGCTAGTGCCATTCGCAAATGGCGAGCAAGGGTAAAATAAACGAGGTCGTAAAGTTAAGTTGAAGCTTGATTGAGCTAAAGTATCAAATTAACAATTAATAATGGGTGATTTAAAATATCAAAAACCAATTTAGTAAGCATTTTGACTAGATTTAATCGTCAGTAATGGTTAATTAATCAGGGTTTATCTTTAATACTTAGTCACTTATCAGTTGCCAAGATACAAGCAAAATTACTAGGGCTAGCACATGAAAAAAAAATTTATCTTCAGATTATTATATAATCGATAGAATAATTAATCTTATGGCTCTCGTAGTTTTCCACAGATGAGGAAGACTGACTACTATTTACAAACGCTAACTATATTAAGTAATTCCCCAATCCCCAGAACAGGGTTTTCTACCACAAGTAAGCGAGAGCTAATTTTTTTCAGGGAAAGTTCGGGGCAAACTTAGCCAAAGTTGTCATGCAGTCGCGCCTGTCAGATCATGATCTGCTGCTTAAATCCCGATTGCTCAAATCCCCTGAATCCCAATGGAAAGAAGTTTTGCCAAAGTTGTAACACCCCATTGGTGTCACTTTTAAGAAATCGCTTCCGTGTCATCCGAGTTCTTTCAGATGAGGGGGGATTTGGCAGAACCTATCTATCAGAAGATGTAGATAAACTTAATGAACGCTGTGTTATCAAGCAATTAGCTCCAAAATTCCAAGGAACTTGGTCGCAAAAAAAGGCGATGGAGTTGTTTGCTGAAGAAGCGCAGCGACTACAAGACCTTGGGGAACATCCCCAAATTCCGACTCTGCTAGCTTACTTTGAGCAAGATGGCTGCTTGTATTTAGTGCAGCAGTTTATCAATGGGGACAATTTGTTAAAGGAGTTGCAACAGCGCAAGGCGTATAACGCTAGGGAAATTCAATCTATTTTGCTAGATTTACTGCCCATCCTGAAATTTATCCACGATCGCAAAGTCATTCATCGGGATATCAAGCCAGAAAATATTATCCGTCATAAAAGTGATGGGCGATTAAGCCTGATTGATTTTGGTTCCTCAAAGCAATTCACCGCCAAAGTTCAGCAGAAATCTGGCACATCCATTGGTTCACATGGTTATTCCCCTTTAGAACAGATTAGAGATGGTAAAGCTTTCCCCGCCAGTGACTTGTTCGGTTTGGGGGCTACCTGTTTTCATCTGCTAACGGGAAATTCGCCCTTTCAGTTGTGGATGGAGTCTGGGTACGCCTGGGTGAGTAATTGGCGGGAATATTTGCGGAGTCCATTAACTCCTGAGTTGGATTTTGTGATCGACAAGCTTTTGAAAAAAGACATCCAAGAACGTTACCAGTCAGCCGATGAAGTCCTCAGAGACTTGACTCCAAAACAACTCCTCGCACTGCCACCAGCGGGTAAGTCGTCTGGGAAAATACCACCAACTAGAGCACCATCTTTACCAAAAAGTTATCCCTTACTGAGAATTTTAATCTTAATAAGTGCTTTGATTCTGTTGTTCGGCTTTGGAGAATCTTGGTATAAACATCTTCGCCAGATTCAGACCAGTTTGTTCTCTAGGCTGAGTCAGCATAATAGCCTTGGCAAAGATCAGGCGCTTTTAGGTCAACCACCAAAGATTACTTTGGGCGAGGTTTCCTTAGTTAACACCCTCCAAGGACACGAAAGCTCAGTTTTATCTGTCGCCATTAGCCCCGATGGGAAAACCATTGCCAGCAGTGGCGGCGATAACACAATCAAACTTTGGAATCTCGCAACCGGAAAACAAATCTCTTCACTCAAGGGGCATTCTCAGCAGGTGAATGTTGTGGCGATCAGCCCAGATGGGAAAACTCTGGTTAGTGGCAGTGATGACAACACCATCAAAATCTGGAATCTGACAACCCGAAAGCTAATTCGCACTTTGGCGGGGCATTCTGACTCAGTTCATGCCCTAGCCATCAGTGCTGATAGCGAGACTCTGGTTAGTGGCAGTGATGACAACACCATCAAAATCTGGCATTTAACAACAGGAGAGCAAATTCGGACACTGCTAGGGCATACATTCTGGGTGCGATCTGTAGCTATCAGCCCCGATGGCGTGCTTCTTGCCAGTGGCAGTTTTGACAAGACAATCAAAATCTGGAATTTAACAAAGGGATACTCAATCCGTACACTGGAGGGAAATTCTCAAACAGTAACAGCCGTAGCCATTAGCCCAGATGGTAAAACTTTAGCCAGTGCTAGTCGCGATGTCTACGACGGGCAACGCCTACGCACCATCAAACTTTGGAATCTAGTTACCGGAAGAGAAATTCGCACACTGGCGGGACATGCCAACACTGTCACAACCGTAGCCTTCAGTGCCGATGGTAAAATTATTGCTAGTGGTAGCCGCGATCGCACCATCAAACTCTGGAATCCAGCCACAGGAGAAGAAATTCTCACATTAACAGGGCACACCAACACCGTGACATCCGTCACCTTCAATCCTGATGGCAAAACCCTTGTCAGTGGTAGTGAGGACAATACTATTAAGATTTGGCGGTTGTCTCAGTGAAATCGGCGGTTAGAAACATTTACCTGGAAAATTCTTTAATCCAAAAACCCAAAACCAAAATCTAAAATCCAAAAATTGGATGA
>NZ_JABXKM010000010.1 GCF_017115025.1 Nostoc sp. NOS(2021)
TTGGCGGGGTGGGGTTCTTGGGGTTTAGTAAGTAATCAAGCGGACATGATATGACTATTAATTAACAAGAGCAACTGCTGGACGGCTACCAGCGGCGTGACGGTCAATCACTTGGTCAATTAAGCCATAATCCCTAGCTTCCTCTGGCGACATGAAGAAGTCACGTTCGGTATCTTCAGCAATCCGCTCAATTGGTTGACCTGTATGTTCCGCTAAATAGTCGTTTAGCCGCCGCTTGTGGTACAGAATTTCCCGCGCCTGAATTTCAATATCAGTCGCTTGTCCTTGAGCGCCGCCTAAAGGTTGATGAATCATAATCCGAGAATGGGGTAGACTCATCCGCTTACCCTTAGCACCAGCGCTGAGGAGGAAAGCGCCCATACTCGCCGCCAATCCGGTACAAATTGTACAGACATCAGGGCGAATGTGTTTCATAGTGTCAAAAATGCCCATCCCAGCCGTCACCGAACCACCGGGAGAATTGACGTACATATAAATGTCTTTCTCCGGGTCTTCAGCATCCAAATACAGCAGTTGGGCAACAATCAAGTTAGCAATGTTGTTATCAACTTGTTGTCCCAAAAAGATGATGCGCTCACGTAACAGCCGTGAGTAGATGTCAAAGGCGCGTTCACCTCGACCCGATTGTTCAATAACGATAGGAATCATGGAAGCGTGTTTGTGGCTACTTTAAATACATTTTATCGGTGACAGCACGAAACTGGGGTTGATCTCTACTGTTCCCAAGTAGATAAAAGTAAATCTTTGCCATTCTGCCTTATCCAACAAAGGAGCAAAAGGTGCTTTTGCAATAGATTCAACCCCGAAGGGCACTTTTTAGCGGCAAAAGCTGTCTAAGAGAATATCCCGATTTAGCGAAGAATAAATCAAAAAACTCCAACTCTCGCCAATCTCATATCTCGGACTTTGCTGCACAACCTTGGCGATGTGGTGATTAGACCGATAACCAGAATCAGACTTGCTTAGGGAATTATGTTAATTTTCAGTAACATTTTTTTAGGATTTCCCTCAGTAATTATCAAGTTATTTTTGTTAGATTCGGTAAATCGATAGTACGAAGTGTATTTAGAATAACCAGTTTTACTTGAAATGCTATCCACCCAGAGAGAGACGTGCCATGCTGGAAAAATTTGTACAAGCCGCCATCATCACCTTATTGCTCCACTTGATAGCAGGACTTAGCCCAAATACTTTAATTCAGACAAAGACAGCATCACCTGTGCGAGAAACGCCACCAAATATTGTTAGCTTGCTATTGCGATCGTTTGAGTGAGAATGTTTTACAAATTGCACGGGTGTAAGTAAGTCGGCGCAAATAAACTCAATACAGACCTAACCCCCAACCTATTCCCTACTAGCGTTGGGGAGCAAGATTCAAAGCCTCTCTCCTAAAACGAGAGAGGAATGGAAGTCAGGTCAAAGTGTATTGCATACAAACAAGCGTAGACGCGGAGCAGCTTGTCGTAAGACATCGCTATATATAAAGAAAAGTAAAGCTTTATAATTGCCTTGTAGTCGGCGCTAAAGCGCTTTAGCGCTGACTACAAACCTGAAATTTTTTACAAAAACTTACTTAGGCGATGTCAAAGACATGCACTACTACCTCCTACCCAAGGGGTAATGGGTTTCTTGCTTATGTACATAGCCGTCTAGGCTAACACTCCTGGGAACAGGGTAGACTGAGCAAAGAAGGCAACTTACTTGCATTTGATCATGACTAATCGCCTTGCTGAAGCTAAGAGCCTCTATCTCCGCAAACACGCCGAAAACCCGATTGATTGGTGGCCTTGGTGTGACGAAGCACTTGCAACTGCAAGGGCGCAAAATAAACCGATTTTTCTCTCCATTGGTTACTCTAGTTGCCACTGGTGTACTGTCATGGAAGGCGAGGCTTTTTCTGATATTGCGATCGCTGACTACATGAATGCCAATTATCTTCCCATCAAAGTAGACAGGGAAGAAAGACCTGACCTCGATAGCATCTATATGCAGGCTTTGCAGATGATGAGTGGTCAAGGGGGTTGGCCTTTGAATATTTTTCTGTCCCCAGAAGATTTAGTGCCGTTTTACGCTGGGACTTATTTCCCTGTAGACCCGCGCTATGGTCGTCCGGGATTTTTGCAGGTGTTGCAAACCCTTCGCCGTTATTACGATACAGAAAAAGAGAACTTACAGCAACGCAAAGCCTTAATTATTGAGTCTCTGCTCACGTCTGCGGTGTTAGAGGACGGTACAACAACTGAGCTTGAAGACCATGAATTACTCCGCCAAGGTTGGGAAACCAGCACAAGTATAATTACTCCTAGTCAATCTGGCAACAGCTTTCCGATGATTCCCTATACAGAATTAGCACTGCGGGGAACTCGATTTAATTTTGAATCTCGCTATGATGGCAACCAAGTTTGTACCCAACGGGGACTAGATTTAGCCTTGGGAGGCATTTATGACCATGTAGGCGGTGGTTTTCATCGCTATACTGTTGACCCTACTTGGACAGTACCCCATTTTGAAAAGATGCTCTACGACAATGGACAAATTGTGGAGTATCTGGCTTCTTTGTGGAGTACAGGAATACAAGAACCAGTGTTTGAGAGGGCAGTTGCTGGTACCGTACAATGGCTGAAGCGGGAAATGACCGCACCTGAAGGTTACTTTTATGCTGCTCAAGATGCTGACAGTTTCACTGAATCCACGGCAGTAGAACCAGAAGAAGGAGCCTTTTACGTCTGGAGTTACAGCGAACTACAACAACTGTTAACACCTGAAGAACTAAGGGAATTAGAACAGTTTACGGTGACACCTAACGGCAACTTTGAAGGTCGTAATGTCTTGCAAAGACGCTATTCAGGGCAAGTGAGTGCAACGCTGGAAACGGCACTGAGCAAGCTGTTTACCGCTCGCTACGGCGTTAGTTCTGAGTCCCTGGAAACTTTTCCCCCTGCTCGTAATAACCAGGAAGCAAAAACCACTAACTGGCCGGGTCGCATTCCCTCGGTGACAGATACGAAAATGATTGTCGCTTGGAATAGCTTGATGATTTCTGGGCTGGCTAGGGCTGCTGGGGTTTTCCAACAACCGTTATATCTGGAATTAGCAGCACGAGCGGCGAATTTTATTTTGGAAAATCAGTTTGTCGATGGGCGTTTCCAGAGACTCAACTATCAAGGAGAACCAACCGTTTTAGCGCAGTCTGAAGATTACGCCTTTTTTATTAAAGCTCTCTTGGATTTACAAGCTTCCAGCCCTGAGCAGAAGCAATGGTTAGAAAAAGCGATCGCTATCCAAGATGAATTCAACGAATTTCTCTGGAGTGTAGAGTTAGGTGGGTATTATAACACATCAAGCAATTCTAGTCAAGATTTAATTGTCAGAGAGCGTAGTTACGCAGATAATGCTACACCATCAGCTAATGGAATTGCGATCGCTAACCTTGTGCGTCTGGCCCTACTCACCGATAATCTAGATTATTTGGATTTAGCGGAACTTGGTTTAAAAGCTTTTAGGAGTGTCATGCATCGCGCTCCGCAAGGTTGTCCCAGTTTATTTACAGCTTTGGATTGGTATCGTAATTCTACCTTGATTCGCAGCACAAGTGAGCAAATAAAGGCTTTGATCCCCAAGTATTTGCCGGTGGCTGTGTTTGCCGTCACATCTGATTTACCAGAAGGAAGCGTTGGGTTAGTTTGCCAAGGTTTGAAGTGTCTTGCACCAGCAGAAAGTGCAGAAGATTTATTGCAGCAAGTGCAGGAAAGTCAGGTGAGGGCGTGAAATCGCTCTCAAGAAGGGATTAAATATAGCAGGGGACTGGGGACTGGGGACTGGGGACTGGGTTGAAAGTCTGTTTGTATATAGGTTTT
>NZ_JABXKM010000271.1 GCF_017115025.1 Nostoc sp. NOS(2021)
GCGTACCCTTACAGGGAAGCAAGCTACGCCTTGGTCTCGTAGAGAGCGTCTTTTGGATTAAATTTCAATTCTTTAATCCAAAATCTCAAATCCAAAATCTAAAATCTAAAATTCTTACTCCCCTGCTCCCCTTCCCCGCGTAAGAGTGTCCAATTCATCGTTCCATCACCAGTAATTGCTAGAATTTAAAGCTAGGGCCGCCCTCTGCTTGCCAGTCCTACCTATATTTATGATGATCTTGAACAAAGGCTAAATATCGATGATCGTCTGCCCTAATTGCAATCATCCCAACCCTGACGGCGCTGTCCAGTGTGAAGCTTGCTATACACCCTTACCCGCAACTACTAACTGTCCCAGTTGTGGGGCAACTGTGCAGGCAGATGCTGCATTCTGCGGTCAGTGTGGCTATAACCTTCATTCCGCAGGAGTTCCACATGTTCATACTGCGGTAGCTGCAACAGTTACTCCTGATATTCCTGTGGAAGTACCGCCCTTAGTTCCACCCGATCCCCTGTTAGAACTTTTACAACCAGATGCCTTGGGAATCAGCGGTTCTACTAACTCGCATCCCCCCGAATCATCTTTACCACCAACAATGGTGGCAGTTCCCCCAGAAGCTCCGCCACAGGTATCTGTTACAGAAAGCAGCCCCCCAGAACCTGCGCCAAGCGTCGCAGCTCAACCCGTAGTCTCTGTACAAAGTATTCCTACTCCACCACCTTTGTCACCAGCGCCAGCTTCTGAAGCCGAAGTACCCCCGTCAGCAGCAGCACCAAGTGCAACTGCTTCCAAAACGCAATTACAGCAGGTTACAGCGCGGTTAATCCACGTTCAAAGCGATCAGTTAATTGAATTGCCGCAAAATCTCTCTGTGATTCATATCGGCAAGACTAATGACCGGATTCCTCCAGATATAGATGTTTCAGGATTTCCCAATTCAGAAATTGTCTCGCGGATTCATGCAGATATTCGCGTCGAGGGAGATGCCCATTATGTAGAGGATGTGGGAAGTTCTAATGGCACCTACATTAATAATTTGCCGCTCTTACCGGGGAATCGTCACCGCTTACGTCCAGGCGATCGCATCAGCTTGGGTAAAGGAGACTTGATGACATTCCTGTTTCAACTTGCTTAACTGATTATCGATCAATTGTGACATCAGTCTAAGCATTTTCAGCCCATCCTTCGGCATCTATTTTGGAGGATAAACAAATGAACCGCATCAGACAAGCGACGGATAACTATGTTGTTCTTGATAGCGCCATAGTTTAGAGCCGTCGCTTCGATGTGCGAATTGTTGCATTGCTCGGCAACTCCATTACCTCAATAATTACACTAGGATAGAGAAAATACACTGTCAATTTTAGATTTTGAATTTTCCAGAAAATCTAAAATCTAAAATCTAAAATCTAAAATAGAGTGACCTATGAGGGAACCAAGCAAAAATTTTAAACCCTTGCTTACCAAAGAAGCCCCGGCAGTTGTTGAACGCATGGGGCTAACATGGCTAGTTGCAGCAGCGATCGCAACTGCTTTACTGTGGCAAGTACCAGGAGGGGATTATATCTTATACCCGTTTACAATTCTGGCAACCTGGTTTCATGAAATGGGTCACGGCTTAATGGCACTCCTATTAGGGGGACAGTTTCAGAAATTAGAGATTTTTAGTAATGGTTCCGGTGTCGCAACTTATGGCATCCGGTCGTCATTCGGGCCAATTGGCCCGGCAATGGTCGCAGCAGCAGGCCCAATGGGGCCGCCTCTTGCCGGTGCAGCTTTGATTCTGGCTTCCCGCAGTTTTAGAGCAGCAACCCTCTGTTTAAAAATATTAGGGAGTTTTTTGCTGTTTTCCACATTAATTTGGGTACGTTCCTGGTTTGGATTGGTGGCAATTCCCTTGCTGGGTTTAATCATCTTGGGTATCGCCCTGAAAGCCCCTCGCTGGGCGCAAGGGTTTGTTATTCAATTTCTGGGTGTACAAGCTTGTGTGAGTACGTACCATCAACTTGATTATCTATTTAGTAGCTCTGCGGGCCCCCTTGGACTTTCTGATACAGCGCAAATGCAGAGGTATTTGCTTTTACCTTACTGGTTTTAGGGCGGGTTGATGGCGATCGCATCTCTGGTGATTTTAGTTCAAAGTCTCCGCGTTGCCTATCGTTCGGAGTAATAAGCAAAAAGCACCATCAAAAGGCGATTGAATCTTTAGCTCAAAGAATTACTGAACATCAAGAAAAGATTAGACTGGAATCAGAGAAGAGTTTTCCTGACGAAGGTTTAATTAAGCATTGGGAAAAAGAGATTCGTGCTTTTGACAAGGCAATCCAACAAGCGCGTAAAAGATTGGGACAATGAATATGCAGATTAGCGATCGCCCTCTTGCAGTCACAAATTCAACCCTCAGTACCTTGATTGCTGAATTAGGTACAGAATGCCTGAAAGTACAAGCCTTAGTTTACCAGTTACAGTTACCTAGTTTAACTGTTAACCAACAAGCTGAAATTCTCGCAGAACTCCTAGCTGCTACGGTTCATCTGCATAATCATTGTGACGAAGATTTTCAGACGCTAATTACTGAGGAAATGGAAAATTTGCCCGATGGTGAGGATTGAATGGTGATTTTAGTCCAAAGTCTTGGCATTGCCTATCGTTCAGAGTAAATGAATATGCTCCCTTAGCGATCGCCAAGCATTACCTAAGCTGACGGTTGAGCGCGAATTTCATTAGCACAAGGACGACCTTCTTCAACATCAGCAATATTAGCAAAAGTTGTTTCTGCAATATTGTGCAGAGCTTCTGCTGTAAAAAAGGCTTGATGTCCGGTAATGAGTACATTGGGGAACGTTGTTAGACGCTGGAAAATATCATCTTGAATAATTTCGCCAGACAAATCCTCAAAGAACAATTCCGATTCTTGTTCGTAGACATCCACACCGAGATAGCCAATCTTACCAGACTTTAATCCCTCAATCACTGCTTGAGTATCAATCAGCGCTCCTCGGCTAGTGTTAATTATCATCACGCCTGACTTGATCTGTTTTATAGCCTCAGTGTTGATCAAGTGATGCGTTTCGGGAATCAGGGGGCAATGCAGAGAGATAATATCGGAGTTGGCAAATAGCTCAGGTAGTTCTACATACTTTCCACCTAGCGCCTCCAATTCGGGATTGCGATAAACGTCATAAGCGAGTAGGTGACAGCCAAACCCCTTCATAATCTGTCCTAAAATCAGACCGATTTTGCCGGTGCCGACAATCCCCACTGTGCGCTCATGCAAATTAAATCCCAACAGTCCATCTATGGAAAAATTGCCTTCTCGGACACGGTTATAGGCACGATGAATTTTGCGATTCAAGCTTAAAATCAATCCCACGGCATGTTCTGCTACCCCGTAGGGTGAATACGCGGGAACACGCACAACGGTAATTCCTAAGTCCGCTGCGGCTTGTAAGTCTACATTGTTAAACCCTGCACAACGGAGGACAACCAGCCGAGTTCCCCGTGAGGCGAGAAGCTCTAAAGTTGAGGCATCAACCTGATCATGCACAAATACGCAAACCGCCGGAAATCCGGCGGCGAGGATAGCCGTATCCCGATTTAAACGGGGTTCAAAAAACACTAACTCGTGTTGGGTGGGAGAATTTGCCGCTGACAAAAACTGCCGATCATAGGCTTTTGTACTGAAGACTGCTACTTTCATGCAAAACCTCAAGCTGTATGCTGCACGGTGTTCGACTAGATAATACCTTGGCAGTTAGAGAAGCGATGTCTACAACGAGCTGTTCGGTGAGCAAATAATTCATAATTCATAATTCATAATTCATAATTCATAATTCATAATTCATAATT
>NZ_JABXKM010000173.1 GCF_017115025.1 Nostoc sp. NOS(2021)
CCTCCTTTATCTTGTCAACTATTTTTCCAAAAAATATTTGGGACTGCTTTTGAGTCTCAATCAAAGCCTTAGAGAATAAGGGTTTTAGGGTATAGTATTCCTGGAAGTCACTAAGGAAGCAATAAAAGTTGTGAGGAATTCTGGTGTTTTGCCGCCCTGGCTGGTTTTAGATCCACTGTTGCGTGGCTGGTTGATGGAAGATATTGGCAGGGGCGATCGCACAACAAATACGCTATTAGTAGAAGATGTGACGCTAGGATCGGCTAAATGGATAGCTAAAGCTTCAGGGATAATTGCTGGCTTACCAGTTGCAGCTAGAGTGTTTCAGATATTGAATGAAAAAGTCAGCTTTGTGGCGGTTGCGGCTGAAGGTGCATGGTGTGAGCCGGGACAGGTTGTAGCTGAAATACATGGTACGTTGGATGCGCTGCTGATGGGGGAACGGGTGGCGCTCAACTTGGCTATGCGGTTGAGTGGAATTGCTACGCTGACTAATATATATGTAGAAAAAATTGCTGATTTCCCTGCTCAGTTGGTGGATACGCGTAAAACTACACCAGGGCTGAGATTGTTAGAAAAGTACGCGACTGCTTTGGGTGGGGCGATTAATCACCGCATGGGGTTGGATGATGCGGTGATGATTAAGGATAATCACATTGCGGCGGCTGGGGGAATTGGAGAAGCAGTTACCCGTATTCGTTCTCAGATACCTTATCCATTGACAATTGAGGTGGAGACGGAAAGTTTAGAGCAGGTGAAAGAAGCTTTGAAGCATAACGCTGACATTATTATGTTGGATAATATGCCTTTGGATATGATGTGTCAGGCGGTGCAGTTGATTCGCCAGCAGGATAGCCGGGTGAAAATTGAAGCTTCGGGGAATGTGACTTTGGAAACGATTCGCGGTGTGGCAGAGACGGGTATTGACTATATTTCTAGCAGTGCGCCAATTACTCAGTCGAAGTGGCTGGATTTGAGTATGAGGATTGTATTTTAATTGTCAAAATGTCAGTAAAAGTTTAATCGCTTTTTTTCTTCCTGCACCTGAGCGACGAATTCTTGGGCTGCTGATTAAACTCCTCTGTTCCAGGTCTGCAATCCCTTTATTGATTGTTCTGTAGTTACATCCAAACAATTTACTTATATATCGGATACCACCGTAACCAAGCTTTTTCGCTTCAATAGAATGCATCTCGCCGACGGTCTTTCTCAGACATTGATTCATAGTAAGATTGCATCTGCTTTTCTATCATTGGAGAGTAGATTCTCATCACGATCCTGCACCCAGTTAACCCACAAATTCAATCTACTATGCCCTGCCACTAGTTTTGCACTTTATTTAATCCGTATTCCTTAGTGAAAAACGACATTAATCTGTTAAGAGTGACAAATAATTAGGGTTCTACCGCTCTCTTTATGAAAAAATTATAAAAAAAATGAATAAAACTATAAAAAAATCTTAAGAATAAATGGCTAAAACTCTTGCTAAGTAAAGTTTTTTGGCATTTCAAGTTCTACGCGATCGTTAACTGGTATTTAATAAGAATATCATAAATGAAATTTTTGGGTGCCAGCCATGACATTAGCTATTGAAAAAATATTGAATATACCAGGGATGAAGGTATTAAATTGTCAGGAATTTGAAGGTATATGAATAATTATAGAAATCGAGGCAGAAACGAATTATTGTACTTGTCACAAGTGTGGGACTCTAAGTCAAAGCATACACCCAAACCATTGGCGAACAGTTCAAGATTTACGGTGGAGTGTCAAAACAGTATTACTCCGAATAAATCGCCGTCAGTTTAGTTTAGATGTAAAAACTGTCGTAAAGCCAATAGTTGAGAATTTAAATTTTGTCGATAAACAACGAGGATATACAAAAAGATTAGCTATTGATATAGTTAAGCAAGTATTAGATAGTAGTATTCGTAGTGTTGCAGAAAGGAATGACCTGACTGAAGAAGAAGTAGAATCTATGCTAACGTTGCAAGCATCTCAGATTAATGAAATAGATTTAAGTCTCGTGAAACGAATAGGAATCGATGAAATAGCATTGGTAAAAGGTCAAGGAAATTACTTAGCAATAATAGTAGATTTATACAAAAATCAGCCGATTGCAATCTTACAGTCACGACGTAGCGAAGAATTGCGTAAACTCTTTGAGGAGTGGGGTTCTGTGATTCTATTTCAAGTAGAAGAAGTTAGCATTGACCTCTGGTCTCCATACAAAAATATAGTGATGGAATTGATGCCGAATGCTGATATTACCGCTGAGAGATTCCATGTGATGAAACAAGTCACTGATGAATTAGATACGGCACGGAAGTTAGAGAAAAAGTCAGCAGAGAAGTTAGATAATCAGCAAGAGAAAAAAAGAGTATTAGCTGGATTATCTAAAAGTAAATACAGCTTGTTGAAAAATGAGGAATCGCTCAATGAGAAACAGAAATTAAAATTAGATTTGGTTAAAAGTGTGTCACCAAATCTTGCCAATATGCATCAATTAAAAGAAGATTTGAGAAACATATTTGAAACATCTAAATCTTGGGGAGATGGAGTGATAAAAATGCTAGACTAGATACATGATGCTATTTCATATTTCCCCAAAAGTACAGGAACAATTACTAGGTGCTTTGGAGAGATTGTTTGTTATTTAGACCTACGCACAACGAATGGAATAGTTGAAGGTATTAACAGCTGTAATCCAACCCGTTCCCCTAAACCGTTCTAAAAATCGGGTAATTTTTGATGAATCTGGATGAATTGTTATACCAGAGTCAGCATAAATAAGCCGAGCTTGACCAATCAACCACTTTGTAAATGCGATCGCTACCTCCAATATCTCACTTTGTACGATAGTTTCCGGTATGCGATCATCAACAATGGCATTCACACAATGGACAATGAGAGCAATTCTAGCTGCTCTCTCTTTTGCTTTTGGATAAATGGCTCTCAATGCGGAATTTGGTTCAGTAACTTTCTGCTTTTCACACCAACAATGCCATTCCTTCCAAACTTGTTGCCTACTTAGATTCAGTTGGTAAGTCTTAGACGGCAAGTTTTCTAAGTTCTTGTAAAGTTTTTGAAGCAATACTGAGAGGTTATGGGTTGTTTTAGCACCTGGTGGTGGCATTTCGGTTAATGGTAGCTGAATCCACAGATATCTAGACCAAAACCCGTCGTCTTCTTCCAAATTACTCATCTGCCTTCGCAAAACACAGGGCTGAATCGTTCCTACTACACTTACAGATGTACGAGATATCGATACTCTAGGTCTAGTTGTGCGGTTAATTTTGATAGGTTTACCGTCATAAGCAGAGAGCCATTTCTGGCGATCATTACCTCGACCTTGAGGGCGGTACTGATTAAATCCAGCAAATAATCCTGCCAATTCATCGATCGCAACAATAACTCCTCGATTTGGTTGCTTGCTAAGGCAATCAGCGATCGCCTCTAAAGTTGCATCTTGAAGGTAATATTCCCGTGGAACTGGTTCAGTGGGCATATCCCTCTTCTCATCTTTCGAGAGTTTGTGCCATTCGGCTAATTCTTTTTTATACTGTGCTAAGTTACGGTGATAAGTGTCTTCAGCATCTGCCTGCAACTCTTCAAGCGGATTCAGTATGCTATTCAAAATCGGTGATTTTGTAGCTCCTGTCTCACCAACCAAACCCATCCACAGAATTGGGGCTGGGCGGAAGTTTGTACCAGCATCAATTTCGATACAGGTATTAACGGTTCTTGCGTACATAGCGTGCTAAAATATTAATATTTATAGGAATATTTTTGAGTAAAGCTAATTATGAAAAGAATAATGACCCAACTCTTAAAT
>NZ_JABXKM010000154.1 GCF_017115025.1 Nostoc sp. NOS(2021)
AATTTTTTCTATAATTTTATATTTTGAATTATTAATCATTTGTTATTACCTCTAACTATTTAGGAGAAAGCTATTAATTATGCTGGTATATTACGAGCTAAAATAAAAGAAAAATTTTAAGTAAATTATGTAAATATCATTGCAATATTTTTTAAACATACGTTTTTACACTAAAAAATTTTAATAATTTCCATATATAGGATAAAGTTTTTCCTTTAAAACTTCTTTGGTAAATATTTTGCTAATAACTCTTGCCCCTGTTCACCTATCTCCTCTAACATCTCTTCAATCCTGTACATGGCCAGGCGAGATGGCTTGGCGTGCCCATTTTCCCAACGATTAACCGTGGAATAAGTAACACCTAAAGATGTTGCAAACTCTTCTTGTGTCAAGCCAGTGATCATGCGAAGTTTAAGAATCAGCTTGCCAACTTCTGGTTGTTGGATTATTACCAAAGCTTTTTTAATCATCATGTGACTTAAAACACTATTTAATATAGCGAGTCATATATATTTTGTTACATGCTACTGGTGCTAAGGCTTAATTGTAACCCGCTAATATACTATTATTTTTTGAAATATAATCAACTAGGTTCTATGTAATTGCCGCAATAACTATTGCGGTTTAATCTTTCGACGATTGTGTTGGAAACATTTTTTCTATTTTATCGGGTATCATTGCCGGCTCAAACTATTAGGAGATTAAGATATCGCATTTCTCAACCGTCAAAACTAAACTAACCAATCACGATTGTTTGTTACAAGCCCTTTTTGATTTGAACCTGTCGCCAAAAGTTCATCGAAACCCACAGCCATTAAAAGGTTACTACGACAAACTTGACGATGTTCGCCGCCCCTTCAAGACTGCACAAGCGCTCGCACCGTATGTTTTGTGAGTTGAGGAGATCGAAAAAGCACTTTCTATTACTGGTGATACAAGTACTCTCTAAGCTCAATCAGGTATGCTTCGGCGTAGCCCGCCGTAGGTATGGTATCGCAACAGTGCGGTTAATCACAATTTGGGTTGGCAAAATTTTCAGCATTGGGTCATTGATGTCTATCGATGGATTTTAAGTGTTGTTACCCGCCATCAAGAACAGAAGGGTTTTATTGTGCTACCCAAACGCTGGCTTGTTGAGAGGAATTTTGGCTGGTTTAACTGGTGTCGGCGATTATGAGATCCTACCTGAAACGACAGAAACGTTTTTCTGTCAGCCTGGGAGAGCGATCGCGAAAAAGGGTATGGCAGAAAAGGGCTAGCCCTTTTCTATGGGAGTAGAGAAGGATATCTGGTACAGCAGTTGCCAGGTAGCGGTTGACATCAGCTAATCAGAAAACACTGACACCAATAGACTTTCAAGCCTGTTCCCTATTAAGAGTTCCCTGCTATACAACAGCCTGCTGCTGAGGAACACCCACAGTCTCCAGTACCTCAAAAATAACCTCTGGGGATTCCGAGTAACACCGCTAAAAGTAGCGATTTAGGACATTTGTCTATAAAGTTATTAACTATATGGAGATGTCAAATGGGCAGAGTAATAATAAACTTTGTCCCCTCACCAGGCATTGACAAGCAGTTGACCTGTCCGTTGTGTTTATCAACAATAATTTGGTAGCTGATAGCTAATCCCAGCCCGGTTCCCTTGCCCACGGCCTTGGTGGTGAAAGATGGCTCAAAAATTCGAGCTTGCACCTCAGCAAGCATACCGGGGCCATTATCTTGGATGCAAATTGTGACGGTTTCTTGCTGAGATTCAACTGATGTAGTAATAGTGATGATGTTCGGGCAAGCAGCAATCTCTTGAGCAGAGTAGTTTTGATTGAGTTCATCAAATTCATCAATGGCATTGGCGATGATATTCATGAACACCTGGTTCAGTTGTCCGGGATAGCAACTGATTGGAGGTAACTCACCGTATTGTGTTACAACCTGGATTTTAGGGCGATCGCCATTACCTTTGAGTCGATGTTTCAACAGCATTAAAGTGCTATCGATTCCTTCGTGAATCTGAAACTCCACCTGAGATGCAATATCTGTGCGAGCAAAAGTTCTTAGAGAGAGGCTGATATCTTTAAGACGGGTAATTCCCTGGTGCATTGATGCCATTAGTTTCGGCAGATCCTCTACCAGATACTCCAAGTCGATTTCTTCAACAAGCTCTTCAATTTCCGGGTCTGGCTGCGGTAGCTTCTGCTGTTGGAGGCTCACTAGGCGAAGCAGATTATTTACATATTCCTCAATATAGGATAAATTTCCGCCAACAAAACCAACCGGATTATTAATCTCATGACCAATACCTGCAACCATCTGCCCAAGACTGGACATTTTTTCACTCTGGATCAGTTGTAGTTGAGTTTGTTGTAACTGTTGTAGAGATTGAGTTAATTCTGCGGTGCGCTCTTGCACACGTTCTTCTAATGTGCGGGTGAGATGGGAAATTTTCAGGTGTAACTTTAAACGGGCAATGACTTCTTCCTGTTGGAAGGGTTTGGTAATGTAGTCAACTGCACCTATTTCCAATCCCGCCACCTTGTCTGTAGAATCAGATAGGGCAGTCATGAAAATCACCGGAATATTCTGAGTGATGGGATTGGTTTTCAGCCGGCGACAAGTTTCAAATCCATCAATACCTGCCATCATCACATCCAAGAGAATCAGATCGGGACGGGCATATTCTGTTTGTTCGATCGCCGACTCTCCATCTGTTGCCATGAGGGCTTTCCAGCCACACCTCTGAATCGCTTCATGTAGCACCTTGAGATTGTTTGGATTGTCATCCACCAATAGAATATGTATGGGTTTCGAGAGAGAATCGACGATCATGGATGTAACTCCGTTGTGAGAAATGATTTGAGGAACTTACGGATTTTTCCGGTTTGGAAATTGACAGTGAGTTTGCTTAACTCTGCTGCGAAGGGAGCTAGCTGACTATTTTGCTCAATTAGCTCTCCTAACATTCCCTCGATCGCCGAGATATCCCCCATCATTGCCAGATGATAGAGTTGTTGCAAAACATCCTGGGATGGTAGAACCCATTCACTACCAGTTACCTGCTTACCCTTGGGAGGCGAAGATTGGGCATACATCCACTCCACTTTCAACAGCGATCGCAGTCTATTGAGTAGTTCGTCGATCTGGAGGGGTTTGGGCAGGAATGCTGTTGCCCCTGCCTCTAAACTCCGCTGGCGATTTTCCTCAAAAACGCTGGCACTAGAGACGATAATCGGAATAGAACGGGTTTGCGGATTCGCTTGCAGGTGAACCATTAGCTCAAAACCATCCATATTGGGCATGGCTAAATCGAGCAGAATCACATCTGGATTGTGTTCAATTGCTACCTGTAGCCCATGTTTGCCATCGGCCGCTTCCAGGGTTCGACAGCCAATTTCTTGCAGCAGACTGGTCAACATGGAACAGTGGTTGCGATCGTCATCGACAATGAGAATCTGAGGCGCACTACCCCGAATCCCGGTAATTTTCTGGGGAGTTGGGGCAATTGCTCCTCCATGCCAGTCATGATCAAGGGTTATTGGTACTGTCAAATCCAGCCAAAACAGACTTCCTTCGCCCAGGTGACTCTGCACCTGAATTTGGCTCCCCATCAATGCCGCAATTCTGTGGCTAATCGCCAATCCCAAGCCAGTACCTTCAGATCGCTGCCCTGCTTCACCCACTTGCTCAAAGGGCAAAAAGATTTTTTCGAGTTGGTCTGGTAACATCCCAATACCCGTATCTTCAATCTGAAAACGAATCTTGGTCATTGGGGATTGGGGATTGGGGATTGGGGATTGGGGATTCTCTTTGTCCCCCTTGTCC
>NZ_JABXKM010000211.1 GCF_017115025.1 Nostoc sp. NOS(2021)
AGTCTCCGACTGGGAATGCCCCTCATTGAGGCTCCGCCTCCGTAACTTGCGGCAGAGCCACCAGGAGCTACATTTCCAGCCAGAGGCTGGAAACGAGATTTTAAATCAGTTTGGGCTTAAGTTGACACCAATGAGCATTGCGCTTTACCCCTACAGCATGGTCTATTTACGATCAAAAAATAATTAATCAAAGCCTGAAACAACCTATTTTTGTTAATGCACATCATGATGATTTTGTACAGTGCGTAAGTCCTAATAGAGAGGATTTTTGCGTCAGTTTTGGGATATTTTTTTATTTGTCAGTCCCTAACATCAAATTTATCAGTAAATGAAGCCAAGCATTGCTTGATTTGGGCATTGTAGGCAGTGATTTGTGTCTAAGAAAACTTGTACAATTGTCAAGGCGGTTTTTACTATCAAAGTGCTTCTCATACCAAATTAGGAAAGGATGTATTGTTTCAACAGCAGGGTAACGGATGGGAAACCTCTGATAACAAGGTTTTTGGAGTATATCTTAATTACGAATTACGATCAGGCGTAAGATTTATCGACAGCAAAATTTTTCTACTTTGTGTTTTTCCATCCTTGACTTGTGGCTAAAATGCCCCAAGTTAGGCGCTTATATCTTGCAATAGATAACTTTTACCCTTATGACTGGAGAGCAAAATCTTGGGAATAGAGCTACGCAGTTTCGTATTTCTCGACAGCCTGCAACCTCAACATGCAGCATATATGGGAACAGTAGCCCAAGGCTTCTTACCATTACCAGGGGATACATCACTGTGGATTGAAATCTCTCCTGGTATCGAAATTAATAAGATTACGGATGTAGCCCTGAAAGCTGCCTCCGTCCGTCCGGGAGTACAGGTAGTTGAACGACTGTACGGACTATTGGAAGTTCATTCTAGCTCCCAAGGCGAAACGCGAGCTGCTGGTCAAGCCATTTTGGAGTTACTGGGAGTCCGAAGAGAAGAATGTCTCAAACCGCGTGTTGTTTCTAGCCAGATTATCCGCAACATCGATGCTTACCAAACACAACTTATTAATCGCACCCGCCGGGGACAGCTACTACTAGCAGGACAAACTTTGTATGTATTAGAAGTGGAACCTGCTGCTTACGCCGCACTGGCTGCGAATGAAGCTGAGAAAGCGGCGGCGATTAATATTCTTGAAGTTCAAGCTGTAGGTAGCTTTGGACGGCTTTACTTAGGTGGAAAAGAACAAGATATTCTCGCAGGTGCGGCGGGAGCATTAACGGCGATTGAAAGTGTAGCTGGTCGGGCAAATCCTCTGGGTGGGCGTCAGGAGTAAAGGAGAGAAAATGGCAAATCGAGAGCATCTAGCTTTACTGAAAGCAGGTGCAGTTACATGGATTGAGTGGAGAAAGAAAAATCCCCAGATTGAACCAGACCTCAGCGCCGCAAACCTGCAAGGGGATAACCTCAGAGGCGCAAACCTCCAGGGGGTAAACTTGAACAAGGTGGATTTGGGTAATGCTTTACTCGTGCGAGCAAACCTCAGTGGTGCTGACCTCAGTAGTGCCAATCTCTACAAAGCCTTCCTCATTGAAGCTAACCTGAGTGATGCTAACTTGAGTGTTGCTAACTTGAGTGGTGCTATACTTACGCAGGCAGATTTGAGTCATGCCAATTTGATTGGAGCGGACTTGAGTGAGGCGAATTTAAGAGGCGCTGCGATCGCTCATGCTAATCTAATTGGAACAGATTTAAGAGGCGCTAACTTGAGAGATGCCGATTTAGGTGCAGCGAAGCTAATACGGACTAATCTCTCTTTTGCCAACCTCACTGAAGCTAACTTGATTGCGGCTGACCTCAGCGAGGCAAGTTTGTACGAGGCGGAAATGTTGGGGGCTTATCTTTATAAAACTGACCTTTACAAAGCTAATCTGAACAATGCTCACCTCACTGGTGCTTACCTGCTACGGGCTAACCTCAGTGAAGCTGATTTGAGTCAAGCTAATTTGAGTTGGACTAATCTTAGAGGCGCGAATTTGGCAGGGGCGAATCTCAGAGGAGCTAACCTTAGAGGAGCTGACATTAGGGGAGCTAACCTCAGCGGCGTAAATCTTCAGGAGGCAATTATGCCTGACGCTTCAAGGCACGATTCGTTAATAAAAAAAAGTAATTGACATTTAGATCAGCAATTCTCATTATGAGAATAATTATTGCTCTCATTCAGAACTATACAAAATTTTCAGTTAAAGGTATGGTTTTTGTATCTTTTTAATTTTTAAGCAGTGGCGATCGCTACGATCACTTGTACGGGTATCCTTGGGGAAAGATGAAGCTTTTAACTATGCTGTGCTTAAGCTTTGCTTTTTGGCTTGCGGTTCTAAGCCTTCTTCTCGGAAATATTTAGAGTGAATGAACAGCTGCTCTGAAAGTTTGTGATGAGATGGTAAACCTTAAATATCGACATAAATCAAAAAATTATCGCTTGATTATTGGCTGGCTCGTCTGATAGGAAAGGGTTGCAGTTTTTGGATGTTTACAGAGCAACTCATATCTAGTAATCCTAAATCATTCATAATAAAGAATATCTTCGACTTATTTGAAAAGTTGGGAAGCTGTGGGTTTATATTCTCAGTATTTACCTAACATAGTCAGATTAGTATCTATTGGTGAACGTACACACGTATTTATTTACAAAAGCTACTTCATCAAACTCAGGTTTTATTAAAATTTCATATACTTTTTGCTTTAGTTAGTTAAATATGCGAATTAAGAGTTGATTTTCTCTAAATCAGCTTTTTCCAAAAGTTCAGTAACATTCCTCTTTTACTAACAAGTTAAATATAACTAAAATATTAATAGTTGTGCTGGCTTAGTTGATGATAAAACGTCAATTATTCCAGGTGTATCTATTTCCCAACTTTCTATAAGACCGATTCAGTAGTCTTAAAATAACCGCTTTCTTTTTACGAAAGATAAGTTTACCTTTCCCTTGACTTGTAGGAAAGGTGATCGAGAGATGTTCGGTTGTTAGCGAATTAATGTACTAAGCGCTAGTAGTCTATTCATTTGGAAATCGCTGTGATCAGGTTTTCTTGGATAACAGCGTCATGATTTATATTGGGAAATTGCGGTTTTATTTCTAACTGAGAACAAACACAACTTCTTTAAGCTTTGAATATTTATCAACCCATTTTACCAATCCCCATGCAACAACATATTTCTCAATTTCTCATACTGGTATTAGGAACAAGTTCGACTTTGATCGTTACTCCATGTCAAGCTGAAACTCCGGTAAAAACCAACAGTCAAAATACTGATAATATTAGTTCTATATCTTCAAATTCACCTTCCGCTATCCAATTGAGTGATTTTGCCAATTCTACTAATGGCAAAGCATCTATCCTCTCTGAGGTAGCGAATAACTCTTCTGCTGCTAATGCTAATATAACTGCAACTAAGCCTCAGCCACGGATTCCTGTATGCAGCAGAATTTTTCGCACATCCTCGATGCAGCAATAATTAGCGGTTAAACATTTAGTTTACTTGCTTGGGCTGATAGCGATATGCATCAATAGATGATGTACAACATTACCTAGTGAAAATACTACCCCAGTTAGAGAGATTCTAATTGTTCTCTCTTCTTGGGGTGGGATGAATATCATCTATAGCGGTTCTCGTTTGTATGCAATTTTGACCTCTCTTCAAACCTCTCTCCTTTTAGGCTATCCATTAGTCACATCTTTCTTAACATTGCGGAAAAGAAGTCAGGGAGAGG
>NZ_JABXKM010000119.1 GCF_017115025.1 Nostoc sp. NOS(2021)
AAAACCCTTCATCTGCGTAGGTTGGGTGGAGGAACGAAACCCAACATTTTCGTGGGTGGATTTGTTGGGTAACACTTAAGTTCCACCCAACCTACGATTATCCTTAACCCAAGCGTATTGCAACCAGCGATCGCAAAACCTCTTGGCAATACGCAAAAAAGCAAATACACTAGAAGATAAGTATTAGTACATACGTTCTCTACAAGAAAATATCAACTAAGGGCTGTCTTTGTTGTTTGTCAGTTCTGACGCCGCCACGCCATTAGTAATTAACCAAATGAGTAATTTTGATCAAAATGGAAAACCAGACGCAACTGATAGTAGCCAGAATCAGCAATATGCCTCCTTGGTAGAGCAACTTGATTTGATGATTCGGGCACGGTATCCCTTACTGTATGTGATTTCCGTTGAAGAAGAACCTGTGGAAGAAGTGTTGCAGCAAGTTGCATTGCGTTCTGTGCCCAAACGACAGCTTTTATTTTGGGATATTGTCCGGGGTTGGAGTGATAATGGTGCAGATAAAGGTTCGGTGATGGCGGCGTTAGGGCGAATTGGTAAAGCTGATGCCCAAACACCTGCAATGTTTATACTGCGGGATTTGCACCCATTTGTGAAAAACCCGACTACCGAGAAGAATGCCCCGATTGTGCGGGAGTTACGAAACTTGACACGGGAGTTAAAGCGATCGCGTAAAATTATCATCACCACCAGCCATACTTTAGAACTTCCTGATGAGTTATTGCAAGAAGTGACAGTAGTTGATTTTCCCTTACCTAGTGTTAGGGAAATAGATAATTTAATCCAACAATTGGTAGTACCAGATAAGTTAAATGTCTCCGGTTTAGGGCGGGAACAGTTAGTTAAAGCCTGTCAAGGTTTAAGTCGCACCCGGATTTCGAGAGTGTTGGCAAAAGCTTTAGCTGCTAAACAGCAGGTAAATGAGTCTGACATTGACGGCGTATTAGAAGAGAAAAAGCAAGCAATCCGGCAAACTGGTATTTTAGAGTTTTTCACACCACAAGAATCACTCAAACGAGTTGGTGGATTAGATCAACTCAAACAGTGGGTACTGATGCGTCAAGATGCTTTTACCGAAGAAGCCAGACGCTACGGTATTCCTAACCCTAAAGGGATGTTACTTGTGGGCATTCAGGGAACTGGTAAATCTCTCTCTGCCAAGACAATTGCTCATGAATGGCGTTTACCGCTATTAAGATTAGATTCTGGGCGTTTATTTGGTGGGATTGTCGGCGAAAGCGAAAGCCGCGTACGTCAAATGATTCAGTTAACCGAAGCAATGGCACCGTGCGTTTTGTGGATTGATGAAATTGACAAAGCCTTTGGCAATATTACCAGTAGCATTGATGGGGATTCGGGGACATCGCGCCGCGTGTTTGGCAGTTTGATTACCTGGATGCAGGAGAAAACCGCGAGTGTATTTATTGTCGCCACGGCAAATAATGTCAAAATATTACCAGCCGAGTTGTTGCGGAAAGGAAGATTTGATGAAATTTTCTTTTTGAATCTACCTACAGAAGCCGAACGCCAAGAGATTTTTAAAGTGCATTTGCAACGGTTACGCCCGAATCGGCTGCGAGAATTTAACTTAGCTTTGTTAGCCAAACAAAGTCCCAATTTTAGCGGTGCAGAGATAGAGCAAGTAATCGTTGACGCTATGCACAAAGCATTTTCCACAAGAATTGAGGGACAGCGCCGAGACTTTAATACAGAGGATATTTTACTGGCTGTAGCTCAAACAGTACCTTTAGCTGCGATCGCACATGAACAAATTGAAGCATTAAAGCAATGGGCAGCACAAGCCGGTGCAAGAACCGCCTCCAATGATGTGCTGTTGGTAGAGGAATTAAAACAATACTCAACTGAACAAGGAATAGGCCCTTTAGAAGTCGATTAAAATAGAAAAACTCTGCGTTATCTGCGCCTTGTTATTTAATCCAAAATCCCAAATCTAAAATCCCAAATTGGCATTATGTCTCATTTCACAACTATAAAAGTCCAAATCAAACGCGGTGAAATTCTGCATCAAGTGTTGCAAGAATTAAACTATCAAGTTGAATGCAACACGAATGTACGCGGATATCAAGGCAATACGACTCAAGCCGAGTATGTGATTCGCCAGAACAATGGTTATGATTTAGGTTTTCGCCGCAGTGGTGAAAATTACGAAATAGTTGCAGACTTTTGGGGAGCAAAAATTAATCAACAACAGTTTGTTAACTCTATCAGCCAAAAATATGCTCATAAAACCTTGATGGCAACAGTGCAAGAACAAGGCTTTAATGTGGAGGCAGAAGAAGTTTTAGAAGATGGAACTGTGCGAGTAGTTGTAGGGCGTTGGGTGTAATTATATCGTGAGAATCAAGATCCCCGACTTCTTGAAGAAGTCGGGGATCTGAACCTGCTGGCAATTCTCACAAGAATGAACGGTAAATTAGTAGAATTTGAAATGCACCTCTTATTTCTTTGCCAGTAATCTAGGGTAGAGAACCTATAGGCGCTGTGTTAAATTTTAATTTGGATGATTTTTTTCGCGCAAAATCGCAAGCATAACACAAAGATATTTTGTTTGTAATTTGGGGTAAGAAATTATTTATTGATAAATATTAATAATTGTCTTTAAGCTTTAAATGTCACAATTTACAAGTCTCGATGAAATAAAAGCGACAAATTCTGCTGTCTTATAATCAGATCCACCAGAGTAAGGTTTATAGCAAATACTAATAGAAGCAGGGAGGTGTCCTTTTGGTGCTTTTATATCAAAACTAATCTCTCTGTAATACAACCATAAGTGTCGTTGCATCCATCCTATCTGTAAACCAAACTCTCCCCAAATTTTATAGTTAGACTCTCGTGTTACCCCCAAGCTGTGAAAAATACGCTGTTGAACAGAAAAGCCAAAATGTCCATTACTATATTTTACCCACAAATCGTCAATAGTGCGGAGGTCTTCACAAGGGAAGTTATCAATATCTTCTTCACGCAACCAACGTTCTTTTTGCCGTTTCGCAACCGCGAACATCACTCGCCATGTTTCCTCATCCGCTTCTCTCCACTTCCCAACAGCAAGAAAGTCACGCAAGCGGGTGTAGTCTGTTATTCCTCCTAGTCTTAAATGTGCATCGGACTCTATTAAAACCTGTTGAACCCTTGTTTCTGTGCGAGTATTTAACAGCGAATAAGCTTGTTTTTGTACTTCTACAGACTCATTATTTAAAGTCTGAATTACTAAATCTAAGCCCTGCTCTCCATAATTCAAAGCTTGCCAAAGTCCTGCAATTCTCACCTTTGGGTCTGCATTCTTCAACCGTAATTTTACCCCTTCAATACCACCTAAAACTGCTGCACTTTCTAGTGAGGGAATATTTTTTCCGCCAAGTACAGCATCATATTCTCTTGGTTGATTGGTATTATCTGACATTGCTGTTTTATTTAGAAAATGCTTGCACTCTGTCAATACAGCCCTGCTGCACTGCTTCAATTAAAATATCTTTTACACCTTTTCGTTTAAAGTAAAGTGCTGCATAATTACGTTGTATCTGTGTGCCATTGAAAAGGTAATGTCGAATTCGGTCTTTACCCTCATTGGTATTAACTAAACCTAGTGTATAGTCAACTAACTTAGTAGTCGCGGTATTCTGTTCATTTTCCAAACTTTCCATGAGCGTATCAACATCGGATACTCCACCAGTGCGCCCCATAGCAACAAAAACATCATATCTACTGCTTTTTTGATATTCCTGAAGTGCTTGTTGCACTACGGAATCTTGTTTATTTACAAGTAGTAAATAAGCTGCTTGCCGTATTTTCCATAATTTATCTTCCAACGCCAATATTACTAATTCCAAGCCTACTTCGCCATACTTTAGCGCTTCTTCTAGCGCCGCAATTTTTTGCTCAACAACTGGATTTGCCAAGCGTCTTTTAACACCTTCTAGTCCTCCCAAGACTACAGCACCAGGCGGGGCTTTTTTTTGACCACCAAGGACAGCATCATAAACTCTTGGGCGATTGGAATTTTTTGACATCGTGCTTTTACTTTTGAAACTAGCTTATTTAATTTGCGATCGCTCTTAACCCCTTCACCTGGAAACGAGGAAAAAACTCTAACTATCGACCCTCAAACCAAGCTTCTAAATCAGCAGCAGTTGTAAAATCTAGTAAAGCTTCTCCCAAATTTTCTAACTCAGCCGTTGACAAAGTTTGAATGCGTTCTTGTAATTGCGGGTTCACTTCACCTATACGGCGGTTAAGTAGGCGTAAAATCAGCGTCAATTCTCCTTGCTGTATACCTTGTCTCATCCAACTGGTGACGATTTGCATAACTCTTACCTTGGGTACTTATCTAGCCTCAAACCAAGCTTCTAAATCAGCAGCAGTTGTAAAATCTAGTAAAGCTTCTCCCAAATTTTCTAACTCAGCCGTTGACAAAGTTTGAATGCGTTCTTGTAATTGCGGGTTCACTTCACCTATACGGCGGTTAAGCAAGCGTAAAATCATCTTCAATTCGCCTTGCTGTATACCTTGTCTCATCCAACTGGTGACGATTTGCATAACTTTTTCCTCCTGCTTTGGTTCAATACTAGCAAGTTGTTCTTGAAACATTATTTCTTCTTGAGCATTCAAATCAAGATATGTATCAATAAACCCAGAAATTAACTGGATTTGTGCGGGGTTGAGTCCCAAATTCGCTAGCAATTGTAGCGACATTAGCTTTACTGTTGGGCGTTCTTGAACATCAATCCGCATTTTCGCCATCAAAGCGCTAGCTACAGGATTTCTCTGATTTACGAAATCCTGCCATTTTAATTGATTTAGCTGGACAACTTCATAATTAAATTCCAGCACCCGCTTATTGGGAAAATCGATGCGATAAGAGTTCGGTTCTGGTGTTTGCGGAGAGTCATGAGAATAAATGACTATCGGGTACACTGGGAGGGCATATTTTTCGTGCAGTCTAGCGAAATATGTAAACATTCGCTGGTTGAAATTAGTTTGGGAATAAGATTGATGTTCAGTATGAATGATAAATAAAGTATCTTGGTTTCTCACTGAGACTTGCAGAACTATATCGAGTATTTTACGTTCTCCCTCAGTCACATCTGTGAATATCTCTTGTGGCAAAAACTCTATTGAATCTCTCTCCAAGTAAGCGCTGATATCTGGAAAAAATAGCTCGATAAACTCTGGCAAGAAGTTGGAAAGAAGTTCTTTAAATAGGCGATCGTGGTCAATCATTTGATGATTTCTTCAGTAAAATGACAGTTTTTGTGATAATTTGATACTTATTACTAAATATCTAAGCATAAATAAATTAAAGTTTGTAGTAAGGACTTTAGTCCTGATAATCCTTGGTCTGAGCGATAAATCGCTCACTACAAACTAAGAGTTTATTTTATATTTAATTATGTTTACCTACTTCCGACGGGATTGTTGAGTGCGATCGCTACAAGCATCTAATCTAATTTTAAAAAATCACGTTCTTTTGATAGTGCGATCTCAATTTTGACTCATAATATTCTGACAATTTGCGGTAATTCCTACTATTACACTCACTTTTACTAAATTTGTCGTGTTGCCCATATATTAATATTACCACCCTTTCCACTAACAAGAATTTGCCCATTTTGACTGATAGATAGTACATTTTTATGATAATAATAAAATGGGTGTCTTCTTAACGAACGAACTAATTTTTCTGTATTCAAATCCCAGATTTGAATGCTTTGGTCGTTACTACCAACAAATAGTGCTTGTCCATCTGGACTAATAGTAAGACAATCTATTTGTCCGGGAAAATTACGAATTTGTGTTCCTGTTTCTAAATCACGTAATTCAATATTTTTTCGATTATGATCTCCACTAATTAAATATTTTCCATTAGGACTAATCTTGATAAATTCAACAGGTATTTCTGTTAATGTATAAAGTTCTTCCCCAGTTTCTAAATTCCACACTTGCAATACTGGATAAAGTGGCTCAGTACAACTAACCAATTTTTTGCCATCTGGACTGATAGCTAGGCGGTAAACTCCACATTTAACAGGATTTAAGTATGCCTTCTGTTGTAAAGTATAAATTTCTTCTTCTGTTTCTAAATTCCATACTTTAATATTGCCATCTAAATCTCCACTAGCTAATATTTTGCCATCACAGTTAATATCAAGAGAAAAAATTTTGTTGGAATGACCAACGAGAGTACTTATTTCTTGCCTATCTTTTACATCCCAAATTTTGATAGTTTTATCGCTACTAGCACTCAACAAAATACTGCCATCCTGGCTAGCAACTACACAATGAACTGGGGATGAATGTCCATAGAGAGTAGAAATGTTATCCCCTGTTCTAGCATCCCATAACTTGATAGTTGCATCACCGCCTCCGCAACTGTAAATAGTTAATCCATCAGAACTGAGAGCTAGAGAACTAATTGAACCTAAATGTCCTGCTACTGAAAATGTATCGATGACTTGTCCTGTATGTAAATTCCATACATTCACTATATGATCGCTGATAGTAAGAAAATTTTCCCCATGATCAGTTATTAATAAAGAGAAATCAGTCTCACAAGTCTCTTGATATGTACCTAATTTTCCACCTGTATTTAAGTTCCATTTAACAATAAATTTGTCTGTACTGTAACTAATAATTGTTTGCCAATCATAACTAATAGCAGCAGAGACTATGCGGCGTTTATGACCTATAAAAGTATTAATTAATTTTCCTGTTTCTAAATCCCATATTTTTATAGTTTTATCTCCACAGCTAACAATGGTTTTATTATCGGGACTAATAGCAAGAAAACAAACACTTTGTACATGACCTTCAAGTGTATTAATTTCTTTTCCTGTGTTCAAATCCCATACTCGGATGCGGTTATCAAAACTACCTCCTGCTAAAATTTTTCCATTTGAACTCAGAGCTATAGAACTCAGCTTTCCACAATAAACTTTTAGAGTTCGGATTAGCTGTTTTGTCTTTAAATCCCATATATCAATACTTTTGTTTTTGACACCTACAGCAGTCTGCCAGTCTGAACTAACAATTATCGAAGTAGGATAATGTAAATCTTGCTTAAGAGTTTGAAGAAGTTGACCTGTTTTTAAATCCCAAACTTGCATTTTGCCATAATCATAAAAGGCACTCAAAAGAGTTTCTCCATCTGGGCTAATACTCACATATCTAGGATCAGAATGTGATAGGGAATAAAGTTGTTTTGCTGTTTTTAAATTCCAAACTTTAATCCCATCACTTGCGCCAGTCACTAAAATTTGGCTATCTGGGCTAACTGCACTGCAACATACTGCACATGAATGTCCACTTGTGGTGCGTAAGTATCCAAAAAATTGCCAAGGCTTGTATTGACGTAGTGCCTCTTTGACATTTTCTTCCTCTCTTAAAAATAAAAGAGAGTATGCTTTATTTTGAACCTGTTCTGATTCATCTTTTAAAGCCTGAATCAACAAATTTAAACCAGGTTCTCCATAATTCAACACTTCGGAAAGTGCAGCGATGCGTTCTTCTAAAATATTACTTGACAAACGGTGTTTGACTCCTTCCAAGCCTCCTAACACCAAACCACCTAATGGTGAAGGATTATCACCACCAACTACAACATCAAATTCTCTTGGTTGATTTTCTGCCATTTTACTTTTACCACTTCACTGTTATTAGTGTTCCCAATACACGGCTATAAAATTACTTTAATTTGAAAAATGATTGCTGCATATATAGTCATATTATAGGGCGATCGCTACAATCACCTAATTTCATAAATACGTTTTATGTGGGATAATTTTTTTCAATTACAGAAGTGCGATCGCATCTATTTTTTACTTTATGGTACTCCCCAAATATTGATAGTTCCATCATTGCTACCACTTGTAATAAATTGTCCATCAGGACTAATGGCTATACAGTTAACACATCCTGAATCTCCGTGAAGCGTTTTTTTTAGGGTTGCAGTATTTAAATCCCATATTTTGATAGTTTGGTCACGACTGGCGCTAACTAAGTTTTTTCCATCGGAACTGATAACTAAAGATGTAATGTAATCTGAATGTCCTGTGAGCGTATGTACAATATTTCCTGTATCAACATCCCATATTTTGATCGTTTTATCTCCAAAAGCACCGATAATATTTTTTTCATTAGGACTAATAGCAATTATTTTAACTTCCGAAAGGGATTTGAAAGTCTTTTTTAGTCTTCTTGTCTCTACATCCCAAAGATTAATGATATGCATACCCGTCACAATAGTTTGTTTATTTTGACTAATAGCATAAGATATTGCTGCCCATGTATCTCCTTCAAATCTTCCGTAGCTTCCCGTCTTTAAATTCCATATCTTAGTGTTATGAAATGGTGTTCCACTAAATAGAGTTTCTCCATCAGCACTCAAAGCAACAAAAATTATGCTGACTCCACCTTGATTTTTAAGAAACTGTCTGCGTTTAATCTTATCTGACTTGACTTCCCAAACTTTTATTTTGACAAATTTACTTCCATCAACTAAAGTTTTTCCATCAAGGCTAATATCTAGGGAAATAATAGAACCAGACTTGACTAATTGAGTATACTTTAGTTTACCTAGATTTAAGTCCCAAGCTTTTATTGTATCGTTACGACCTCCAGTAAAAAGAGTTTGACTATCAGGGCTAATAACCATACACTGAGCTAAGTGTGATTCTCCTTCTAATATACCGATATCATCAAACAGTTGCCAATGGTCGTAGGTTTGCAAAATCTTTTTTACTTTCGCTTCTGTTCGATAACGCAATAACAAATAAGCTGATTTTTGTACTTCTTCTGATTTCTCGTTTTGAAACAAATCTAGCAATAAATCTAAGCCTATCTCTCCATAGTTGATTAATTCTGTGAAAGCTGCAATTTTGACTTTTATATCATTACTATTTAAACGAAGTTTGGCTCCTTCTAGTCCACCTAAAACTAAAGCATCAACAGGTGGAGGCACTTGTCCACCAAGTACAGCATCATATTCTCTCGGTTGATTCTCAGCCATTGTACTTTTACCACCTCACTCTAATCATTGTTCCCAATACACGGCTATAAAATTACTTTAATTTGAGAAATGATTGCTGTAAATATAGTGCGATCGCAGTTGTTATGGAAGGGGTACATCTCACTTTTGTAAAAATATCCCTATGGAATTCGCGGCTATACAGACAAAACCCACCTCCGTGGGTTTCAAATTCCTTGAGTCCGCGCAGGCGGACTTCGTTTGTATAGCCGCGATTTCTAATCGCTAGGATTTGTTTTTTCTATGGCTTAATACCCCATATTTTGATAGTTTTATCTCTACTACCACTAACAAGAGTGTTCCCATCTGGACTGATAGCTACACAATAAACCCAATCAGTATGATCTTTGAGAATGCGTTGACATTCCCCAGTTTGCAAGTCCCAAATTCTGATAGTTTTGTCTCTACTACAACTAACAATAGTGTTTCCGTCTGGGCTGATAGCTACACAAGAAACCCACCCTGAATGCCCTTCAAGTGTGAACTGAAGCTGTTTTGTCTGTAAATTCCATACTTTAATTGTTTTGTCTTTACTACCACTGACAATTGTCTGTCCATCTGGGCTAATAGCTACAGACTCAACACCATTTGAATGTTTTTTAAAAGTGTGTATCAGCTTTCCAGTTTCAAAATTTCGTACTTTGATGGTTGCGTCATTACTACCACTAACCAGAGTTTTTCCATCGGAACTGATAGCTAACGCTTGAACTAAGTAGTGTGAATGACCACTCATAGTACGTATAATTTGTTCTGTCTGCAAATCCCAGACATTAATTCCATTATTCTCACTGCCACAGGCAAGCGTCTTTCCATCTGGACTAATAATTAGGGAAAAAACTCTGTACGCAAATTCTTCTAAAGTTTGTTTACGCTGTCCACTCTGTAAATCCCACACTTTGATTTTGTGATCACCATCATAAGTTCCTCCTCTACTAACTAAAGTTTTTCCATCTTGGCTAATAACCAAGGAATTAACGTTGAAATCGGCCATAGAAATAGGTTGAAGTTGTCCGGTATGCAAATCCCAAAGATTAATGTCTCTTCCGGCACTGACAAGAGTTCTCCCATCTGGGCTAATGGCAACAACTGTGATGAGTGTATTCTGCTGTAAAGTGTGGAGGCAAGTGATATTTAGCCAGGGATTATATTCTTGTAACGCTTGTTTAACTCTTGCTTCTTCCCTGTGGCGAAGTAACGAATAGGCAGCCCACTTGAACTTTCCTGATTCATATTGCCAAGCCTGAATTACTAAGTCTAAACCTGCTTCTCCGTAATTTAGTGCCTCTTTTAATGCGGCAATTTGCGCTTCTATATCTACACTTCTCAATCGGTTTTTAACACCTTCCAATCCACCTAAGATAACACTGCCAATTGGGGCAGAATTTTGAGTACCTAAAACGGCATCATATTCTTTAGGTTGATTCTGATTCTCTGCCATTGCATTTTTCCAACTTTACTATAAGGGTTCTCGCTTGGGTGCAGTACAGTTTTGACCTCTCTCCAAACCTCTCTCCTACAAGGAGAGAGGCTTTGAATCTTACTCCCCTTCCCTTGTAGGGAAGGGGTTGGGGGTTAGGTCTGTATTGGATTGAACTGCAACGCTATATTAGTAATATTCCCATTTTTGATTACAATTCTTTTTTAAACGAACCGCAAAGGCGCCAAGACACCAAGAGAAGATTATTTTAGTTTAGCGATCGCACCCCTATCTACTAACATCTTCCCTGTCAATAAATCCTTCACTGTTACGACTAATACCCGTTGTTCATTGACTTCAAATTGTGCTTGTATTCGGTCTATTCCCGTTTGTCCAGCCGGTTCGATATGGGCGACACATACTTGTTGATGATGAGTTTCCAAAGAGCGATAACTATCTTGTTTTACTAACTGGCTGCTCGTCATCCTTCCTTGAGTATCGTAATAAACTTCCGCTTGGGAAACTTCTGCTACTTCCCCAATATCAAGACGGATTTCTCGCTGTCCCTCTGTGGCGACTTGCAGAGTTAAAGCTTCAGAACGCGCCCCTGGATACTTTGCCCCTTTTTCAATCAAAGTTAAGTAGGAATAACTTTTGCTGTGGGGTTCCCAAAGACGAATAGCATAACTGTGGCGCAGGTAATCATCAACTGCTGCCATTTCACTTAAAGCTAATGCGCCATGTGCCACAGCTTCAAAGGGTTTGTCTAACTTTACCTTTTGTCGTCCAAAATAGGAAATTACCAGTTGTTGCACGGCAGGAATTTGACAAGTACCACCCACTAATAAGACTTGTTCAATTGTAGATTTGCTGATCCCTTTAGAAAGTGCGATCGCTAATACTTCATCTATCGCCTGTCTTAACTGTTCTAATAATTGTTGATTTTCTAAAATTTCGCCTAATTCATCCCGATGCAATTGCAATTCATGGGACATAAAATTTTCATCATCAAACCAAGCTTCTTTAGCCTCATCTGTTGTTGAAAGTTGAATTTTTACCCTTTCTGCTACTTCCAACAGATTCATAAAGCCGATTTCCCCAACTTCAGCACGGGAGGAAGCGATTTTTTGCAGATAATGTTCAACAATCCATGTATCAATATCTACGCCGCCAATAAAAGCATCAGATTTTGCGATAACTTCGGCACGCACTATTTGCTGTTCAGATTCAGCGCTGACAGTCCGTACTAAACTTAAATCTAGGGTACCGCCGCCAAAATCAACCACCAAAACCACAGCCCCAGGATGCTTGACAGCATAACCAAGGGCTGCTGCGGTAGATTCATCGACAATTTGCACTGCGGGAATATTTAACTTGTCGCCCAAGTTGCGGAACCAGTCAAGATATCGCTCAAATGCACCGACGGGAACTGTGAAAATAACGCTACTAGGTTGTAATTGCTGTTCAACCTGTTGCCAAATTTCCTTGAGAAACAGTTCCGAAACCACCTCAGCGCTGTAACTATTACCATCCAACTGTCGGGGAGGTGGGACAAAATCTGCTGCCAAATCGCGTTTGAAAGCTCTAAAACAGCGTTCAGGCTGGGCAAACCCCAAGCGTTTGGCGCGTACAGATTCACCAAACCAGATGCGATCGCGTCCTTCCACAAATACTAAACTGGGTACAACGCTTACCTGTTCTGTCCCTACTTCAAAGCGGCGCGACATCGAATCAAATCTCAATGTCCGTGGTTTTTGCGTAATCAAATCGGTAGTACAAACAACAGTGTTGCTCGTACCAAAATCAATTATTACTGTTGTCATTGGTCATTTGTCATTGAGGATGGGGCATTGGGCAAGAAGGCAATATGCAACAACATTTCTTAAATTTTTAATTTTTAATTTTTAATTGTTTGTCCTCCTCCCGGTAAGGTACGACTAACTTTCGCAGGGGCAAGAATTCGTCCTTGATGCTGATAACCGACAAATCGAATGTAAACTAACTCATCTTCAGCAATATCAGCTGTATCTGGTTGATGAATCTGCGGATTGTAAGGTACTTGTTCCCAAGGTTTGCCTATCTGTTCATAACCCCATTTGCTGAGTAGGTTATCTAAAGACGTAAACATTGATAGCAGATTTTTCGCTGGCAATTCTGGTTTAATCCGCACCATCTGATGAATGCTGGGATAGTTTGTTAATAATGTCTGCAATTGCTCAAATGTCGAAAAACGTATTTCGTCTGTCACTTCAAGACGCTGCTGCTGCAATTCCTCATGCAGTCGCAAGCCTTCCTGATGTAGTGCTGCTTTTTCCAAAACAAGCTGGTGTAAGTTTTGCTCTAGCTCTAAGGAATTTTGACGTGTTGCTTTTAGTTCATTTTCTAGTAATTCAATTTGCGTAGACGCGTAGCGGCTTGTCGTTAGACATCGCGCCAACTCTAACTTGTCAGTTTCCAAGTTTGCTTTGCGGGCGATCGCAGCGCTAATTGCTGGAATAATTAACAACAGAGTGCAAATTCCTATTGCTATTGTCAAAAGGCTTAAAAGAGAAAACATTCCTATTTGCATCTTTGTTAGATTTGTTTGAGAGACTGATTTTCTGCCACTATCTCGCCCTCACCGCCTTCGTAATACTCAGGCAATAATTCTTGATTTTCAACTTCTCCTAAAGCCTTTTCAATTCCCGATGTTGTACTTGTGCAACTCGAACCAGAAGCATTGATCACTGTTTCAGTAATTTTCCCATCTTTACCAATGCGATACTCAATTTTTTGATAGTCAGCCATAATTAGAGTTTTTGATTTTTTAGGGTTTTAAAAGTGACACAATAATCATCATGTTGTACCAAATTCTAGCCAACGGCAATTAACATTGGCACTAGTACAAACAAATATGTGAGAGCTTTTGCTAATATATTAAAACAAATGTACTAGTATAATTCAATAAGATTTAACAGAATTTACGCAAAAGCAGGAAACAAACCAAGCCAAGGGCGTACATTCTTGGTACTTACACGCCGAAAAGAGCGATCGCTCTTTTTTTCTTGAGCATGGGTGGAGGATAGTGTATTAGCAACGACAATTGCAAGTCGGCAGCTAGAATTTCTCAAAACATTGTGAGTTAATAAGCTTTTCTTTAGTCCGCGCAGGCGGACTTCGTTTGTATAGCCGCGACTTCTAGTCGTCCGGGCTGATTATGCATTGATGTATGTGTATGCCGCATTTTTGGGAATTCTAATAAAGAATCACAAGGTAAAGCACCATGACAGACAATCAAAATCAACCCGGAGAATTTGATGCAGTACTTGGTGGAGAACAGGAACATCAAAACTACGCTGTAGTTTTAGGAGGACTTGAGGGGGTAAGAAGTCGGTTGAGAAGTTCGGTTGCAGAAATACGATTTATAGGCATTACTCAGGCAGCAAATTATGGGAAAGAAGGCTTAGATTTAATAATTGAAGCCTTAAATGATTCTTCTGGACAGGTGCGGAGTCTTGCCTATAATTTATTGCAGAAAAAGCTAAAAGAGCTATTCTTGGAAGGATCAAAACTAAAGGTGAAGCAAGAATTATCTAATTTTGATAAATTGCAGTTATTTACCACTTTAAAAGATTGGGTAATTCAGGACTTTAATCCCAGATATCCTCTTATTGATGCCGCAAGCATTGGATATAGATTGAAGACTATCGAAGACTTAAAATTACTACTACAATACTCCCAAGTTGGTGAGCTGCAAGCACTAATTATAAAGATTTATAGTGAAGAAAATAGTAATATTATTGATATTTTATTAGAGAATTACAAGCATTTCATTGGACTCAAAGCCTTGTCTATTTCTCCTGGTAAAAACTCAACAATTATAAACGAAGCTAGCAGAATTTTAAAAGTTTATCCTAACCTTAATTTACTAGAGGTTAGAGAATGTAATGGTATAATCTTTGACAACATACAACACAATAATTTGAAGACATTAATTATTGATAGTAGTGGTTTAATTAAGAATTTAAACAAGCTTGAATTACCTGGGTTAGAGTTTCTTGATTTAGGGTTTGGCAATTCTGGTTACATTAACATCCGACCAGATATAGATTATTTAAAACGTATTTTCTCTGGTAGCTTTTTCCATCAGGTGAGATATTTAGGCTTGAGAAGTGGTAAAAGTTATAACGCAATTGCTTCTTTCATCGTGAGTTCAGGTATACTAAATCGCCTAATTGGACTTGACCTTTCGGATGCAGACTTGGGAGATAAAGGTGCTGAAACTTTATTTAATAGTCCCCTAATAAATCGGTTACATACTCTCAACGTTAGTAAGAATCGTTTATCTCCAGCTATGGTGAAGAAGTTATCTCAACTGAAGTGTAGAGTAATTGCTGAACCACAAAAGTCTTATCGCTATAACCCTTCGTGTGAATAAACATATTTCATGAATATACTAACTTAAAGTAATGAACAATCATCCAAATCAAACCAGAGAATATGATGCAGTGCTTTGTGAAGAAATACCTCCCCCTGTTAGCGGTGTAGTTTTAGTACAAACAAATACGTGAGAGCTTTTGCCAATACATTAAAATAAATTTACTAGTATGAGTCAATAAGATTTAACAGAATCTACGCACAAGCAGGAAATAAACCGAACTAAGGGCGTACATTCTTGGTTGGACAGCTACTTACATCCCCAAGGGAGCGATCGCTCTTTCTCAATCTACAGGAATCAAACTCATTGGGCTAGACTGGAGAAAGTTATGAGGACGCAAATATGACTGACAAAAATCGTTCTCAATGGGACTTAGGCAGGTTTATCGAAACCCTGACTTACTTTGAGGTAATTCCTTTCCTTAACTGGGTACAGCAGTTAATCCAAGGTCGTCCTAAGGATAATCAAAATAGACCCAATGGAGGAAGAAACATGGGTGTAATATTAGTAGCGGGTGCAACAGGTGGTGTAGGTAAACGAGTGGTAAAGCGATCGCTCGAAGCAGGTTATAAAGTTCGCGCCCTAGTTCGAGACATTGACAAAGCGCGGTCAATTCTTGGTAATGATATAGACTTGGTAGTTGCGGATATCACTCAACCAGAAACTTTAACTCCTTTAGTTATGGCTGATATCCAAGCTGTAGTTTGTTGCACAGCAGTGCGCGTACAACCAGTTGAGGGAGACACAGCAGATAGAGCTAAATATTATCAAGGTGTTAAATTTTACCAACCAGAAATTGTTGGCGATACTCCAGAAAATGTAGAATATCAAGGTGTCAAAAACTTAGTCCAAGCGGCCGCAAAATATTTACCCCAAGCAAACGAAAAACTAATATTTGATTTCACAAAGCCATCAGCAGAATTACAGGATAACTGGGGGGCGTTGGATGATGTCGTCATGGGTGGCGTCAGTGCCAGTAATATCCAATTAGTAGAAAATACAGCTTTATTTGCTGGTAATGTCTCCACGGATAACTCTGGCGGATTTGCTTCTGTCAGAACTAAGAATTTTGATCCACCCTTCAACTTATTTGGTTACGAAGGTGTAAAATTGCGCGTCAAAGGTGACGGTCAGCGTTATAAAATATTCCTACGGACAGATACAAAATGGGATGGCATTGGCTACAGCTATTCTTTCGATACTATAGCTAATACCTGGATAGATGTTCACATTCCCTTTGCAGATTTGATTCCCGTCTTTCGGGCAAAAATTGTCAAAGATGCGCCGCCAATTGAGCAGAATAGAATTTGTTCATTCCAATTAATGTTGAGCAAATTTGAATATGATGGCGCTTTAAATCCCAATTTTTCTCCAGGTGCTTTTGCTTTGCAGTTGGAATCAATTAAAGCTTACGGCGGGACAACTTTACCACAATTTATTCTCGTCAGTTCAGCAGGTGTGACTCGTCCCGGACGCCCCGGCATTAATTTAGATGAAGAACCGCCAGCAGTGAAATTAAATGACCAATTGGGAGGAATTTTAACTTGGAAGTTGAAGGGAGAAGATAGTTTAAGAGAAAGCGGAATTCCTTATACGATTATTAGACCTTGTGCTTTAACTGAGGAAGCAGGAGGTAAGGAATTAATATTTGAGCAAGGCGATAATATTAAGGGCAAAATCAGCCGTGAGGATGTGGCAGAACTTTGCGTACAAGCTCTAAAATTAGCGATCGCTTGTAATGTCACATTTGAGGTAAAACAGGGAGATAATACTGTTAACTCTATCGATTGGCAGAAGCTATTTTCTAACTTAGAAAGAGTTTAGCTATTGACATGAAAAAAATCCAAGTGCTAATACTTGCTGGGATTTTAGTAACAATTATCTGGGGCGGGTTATTTGCCAAAACTGCTTCATCGCAGCAAGTGGAGTCCCGCATCAACAATCTGGAAGCGGACTTTAATCGTGTGGAGTCACGATTAAACCAAATAGAGTCTCAACTAGGTCAAAGTCGCCAGTCTCCATCCCCAAGAACAAGACTTACTCCACGACAGTCAACTGGTTCCAGAGGGAACTTATCACAGCCAGATCGGATGTTTGATCGACTGGCAACTTTGGTGGTTGAATTGAAGCAACAAGTCAATAAATTAGAGGAGCGAGTTTCTAAATTAGAAACTCGCTGAATATTTCAATTACCCTGTCTACTTTTCATCAGAAGCACAATGACGAAAGTTACACTCTACATAGCAGCTAGTTTGGATGGCTACATTGCTCGCAGTGATGGCGGAATTGATTGGCTATCAATCCTTGACACAGAAGGGGAAGACTACGGTTACGCTGCTTTCTACGAATCGATTGATGCTATTGTCTTGGGCAGCAAGACATATGAAATTGGGCTTAGTTTCGATGAGTGGCCTTATCCAGAAAAAAAATCCTTCGTTTTCACCCAGCGCCAACTCAAATCTGACCGCGAGGACGTTGTGTTTGTTTCGGACACAGTAAAACAGGCGTTAGCAAATATAGAGGCTCAAGGTTTTGAAAACATCTGGCTAGTTGGTGGCGGAGCATTAATCAATTCGTTTCTTCAGCACAGCTTGATTGACGAATATATTATTTCAACTATTCCAATTATTTTAGGTGGCGGTATAGACCTTTTTCCACCACCTAGCCCTGAAGAAAAATTGGAGCTGATTAACTCAAAACAATATCCTACTGGTTTACTTCAAGCACATTATAGGCGAAAAGTAAAGGGTTAAAATTTATAATTGTGCTTCAAGTAGTGAGAAGTCCGAGCCTCGGAAGCCGACCCTCGGAACTTCGGGGAATTTAAACTCCACCTGAAACGTTACTGTCGTTATTAGGCATCGGGTATAAACCCTTTTTAATGATGAATTACGAATTAGGTTGAAACAACCTCAAGAAGCTTCTGAACAGCGTTGCTGAAGTCCTCGTAAGGAGAAACTCCCACGATGGTTTCTGCTAAATTACCATCTTTGAAAATTAAAACCGCTGGAATACTGCGAAGACCGAATTTTTTGAAAATCGGCTTGTTGCTGTCAACGTCTACCTTAACGACTTTGGCGCGACCTTTGTATTCCTGGGCAAGTTGATCCATTAACGGACTGATCAGGCGACAGGGGCCACACCAAGTAGCAGTAAAATCAACAACAACGACTTTCTCTTCACTTTCAGTTAAAACAGTATCAAATTCGCTTTCTTGAACGTAAGCAACTGTGTGAGTATCAGTAGACATTTTTAATTCCTTAGTATCAAACTAAAATTTCAGCAAAAAGCTAACTATACAAACTATACTCCCTTCTGCCTGTCAGATTTACCAGTCGCTTACATTGTGAAACCCCTGCAACTGACTTTTGCTGAGTAGCGTGGATTTAATAACCTACAACTTTTGTACGTAGGGTGCGTTATGATATTGCGATCGCACCCTACCAACCTACCTAATCCAAAAATCTTACACCTTCAAAGCGTAGAAGCGTCAATAGTCATTCTCTTGATCAAACAGTTCTAACAACCCAATTGTGCCTACAAAAAAAGTATAAGTAGCATATTTTATTGGCATCTTTTTTCTTGAAGGTGCATAAAAAGCTGCTATAATGCTTTCGATAAAATGACTCGTCATGGCAAAACGCTCAATCCAAAAAATTAGATTAAGGCTGCTTGGTAGATTACTATTAGTTATTACTGCATAAATATTCCACGATTCCAATCCAATTGCGCTTGTTATAAGCATTGTAGATATAATTTTTACAAAGCTAAAAATCTCTTTCTTGATAAACTTTAAGTTCATACTGATCACAAAAAAATATTTAACATATCTACAAGACTCGGTAAAGTAACAAATAAGTTAATTTGTGTTATCTAAAATTTCCCCTAAGTCAATCAATCTTATCTCATGATTTCCATTTTTGTAAAAGCCTATAAAAAGATGGACATGGTGTATTAAGCCAATATTCCCAAACTATTGAGAATGGAACTGTGGAAAAAACTATACAGTTTTGCTGTTTGAGGGTTTTTCGTTAAAAATCCGCTCCTTACGAGGATTGAGCAAAATAGCATTGAGCATCCGATTCAATACCTCAAAGACTCCAAAAAACCGAAACTAAACTACTCAGGCAAGCAGAAACGCCATACTCGTAAACACTACGAGTAATGAAGATTAAATCACCAGATATTTAAAAAATGAGATAAGTGTGGAATAATACATAGGTGGTAAATTTAATTGCATTCTAGAGATTGAGAAGAAATGTAAAGCTATGATTGCTCAACATTACAATTCAATTCATGTTGAAAACAACTTGCTTAAACAAATCAAAATTAAAGAAAATCAGCTAAAAATTGCACAAGAATCTAATATGCTCTATGTAGCAGAAGGATTACAGAATCAATTACTAAAGTTACAGGGTCAATTGTCAGAGCCGCAAGACGTTGAAATTCAGGCGTTGATGAGTTTGCTAGACGATTAAGATTGTAAATTTGTGTTGCAAAACTTATTAAAAACACAAAAACTCTGTTAATAAAAAGCAGAGTATAGTGATTGTGATGCCTGTGGTTGTGGTTTAAGTACTATAGCTCAAGAATTAACAGTACAAGAAGTAGCCATCTAAGGGGTCATATAGCGATCTGATTTGATTTTTGAAATACACGTAGGGGAGCCAGTGCTTTGCAGAGGTTCCCGACGCTCGATTACTCGCTCTAAGCGAACGCGAGTGCGTCTGGTAGAGTTGCTATGGCGTTGGCGTTGGCGTTGGCGTTGCGTTATGCCTCTGGCTAACGCACCATCCAAAGGTTTTGGTGCCGTAATCTCGGCGATAACACAACGCCAGCCCGCTCAAGTCGGGAAACCCGCCCACGCGGCTGGCTCCCCTACATATACTTAGATTTTTTCACGCAATCAAATATGAGTCCTATATTAGGGTTTTTGCTGGGTTGGTGGTCTTTTTATCTGCGGTACTGAATCAATCTTAAGAACAGGTTTAATTGAGGGCAGTTGGCTTTGCCTAAGAATTTCAATTTCTCTCTCAATCGAATCTTTTCCTTGCCTAAAAAAGTCTTGTGAATTATATGGAACCAAGTCACGGGATAAATGTTGAGCTTGTGCTGGAGTCAAACTAGGTAAGGATTGTTCAGCATTGGCGGCAGTCTGTACAGCCAGGAAAAAAGCTGTTGAAACCACCAAGGGTTTTATTTTTATACATCCGGTGAATATCAGGTTCAACATGATTGATACATTTGTTACGTGAATGCTGCTTAAAATCATTTTGTGTTCGTCGGATTATAAGCAAAGTACACTTATTCACTTACTAATTACCTCCTACAAATGGGTGAATTAATCAGCTAAACAACTAGTACCGCAGGGCGGAATTAAAAATTAAAAATTAAAAATTAAAAATGAATACAGCGTAAGCGTTTCATTGATTTTGAATGGGTGGTTTATTTAGGCCGTGCTGTACTAGTACAGCACGGCCTAAATCCAGCTACCATCTCAATTAACTAGATATATTAGATCCCTTAGAGACCAATAACGTTCAGGGAGGATTGATTGATGGAAGACAAAATAATTGCCGTTACAAAAGAGCGTGCTTTAGTGCTTGCTAGATTGGCATTAATTCAAGATAAAGTTCTAATTATTGAAGACTCACTTAATGCTACTTATAGAGAGCGTAAGCTAGGACTTGGGGATCAAAATAGAGGATGGAGTGTATGTGCTAAACTTGACTTAGTTGGACATTGGGATCCAGATTTGGTATTTGTGAGCGTGTCTGATCCTGATGAAAAAGTAAAAATCCAACCAATACTTTGACAATCTAGCAAGTAGGGTGCGTTAGCCATAGCGTAACGCGCCATTATTGAGTTAGCAGGGCAATACCCACGAAATCAAAAACTATCAAACAAAAACATCTGGTATCGATACATTTCCTAGAGATGCTAAAATCTCGCCATCTACGACAACACCTGCAATCTGCTGTAAAGGTAGGCAAACTTCCGCATCTCCTACATGAACTGATAAAACTTGAGACAAGCGGTATAAATTAGTATGATAGAACATTGGCGGAACTCGTTGCGATCGCTAAGACAATAAAGATGTTCGCCCAACGGAGGTCTAATACTAATCTGATAGACTATCTTAAATTTGAAATTATAAAAGCTGGTAGCTCAGGGCTGATAACTAACTATGAGTGAAGCCTTATTCTGTATCGAAAATCTGCGAGTTGCCTATCCTGGGCGGAGTGGAGAAGAAGCAAGCTGGGCGGTTGATGATGTATCTTTCACCTTGCAACCAGGTGAAAGAATGGGATTGGTGGGAGAGTCGGGTTGTGGTAAGTCAACTATCGGACGGGCAGTAATGCGTTTACTACCAGCGTCTAGTCGTGTTGAGGGACGGGTGACATTTCAAGGACAATCGGTGTTTGACTTGATGCCTAACCAGTTGCGGAAATTTCGCGGAGAGGCGATCGCATTAGTTTTTCAAGATCCGATGACACGCCTCGATCCACTGATGACGATTGGTAAGCATTGTATCGAAACCCTTCAGGCGCACTCACCAGAATTATCAACGCGTCAAGCCAAAGAAAAAGCACTTGCTACTTTGGCAAAGGTGAATATTCCAGCTAGTCGCTGGAATCAGTATCCTCATGAGTTTAGCGGTGGAATGCGCCAACGGGTAGCGATCGCCTTAGCTTTACTCCTCAACCCGAAGTTGATTGTTGCTGATGAACCCACCACCAGTTTAGATGTCACCGTCTCCGCGCAGATATTGCAAGAATTAACTCGCCTGTGCGGTGAAGAAAACATGGGATTGCTGCTGATTTCTCACGATTTAGCAATGGTGGCTGAATATTGCGATCGCATTGGCGTTATGTACAACGGCAAGATGGTTGAAATGGGTTCTACAGAAACCGTATTTAGACACCCTCAACATGAATACACGCGATCGCTCTTAAAAGCAGCTTTACACATTCAAGCAGTAAAAGATAATGGAGAATTGATAATTGCCAATGACGCAGAAAAGCAATTACCGATTATTAATGATAAATCTCCAATTTTGAGTGTTACAGAACTCAAACAATACTACACCATAGAACCTAACTTGATCGAACGACTGTTTAACATACAAGCGCAGACAATTAAAGCAGTAGATGGTATCAACCTGGATCTTTATCCAGGAGAAATTCTCGGCTTAGTTGGGGAATCAGGTTGTGGTAAAAGTACGCTATCACGAACAATTTTGCAACTAATTCCTCCCACTAGTGGCAAAGTTGAGTTTTTAGGACAGGATTTAACTAAACTGTCACGTCAAGAAATTCGCTCCTCACGGCGACAAATACAAATGGTTTTTCAAGACCCTCATGCTTGTCTCAATCCAGCAATGACAGTGGGAGAAAGTATCGCTGACCCTTTATTTATCCACAATCTTGCCAATCCTGCTAAGGCAAAAGAACAGGTTTTGTGGATGCTAGAAAAAGTTGGGTTAACACCGCCAGAAGTGTATTATGAGCGTTATCCATCAGATTTATCTGGTGGACAACAGCAACGAGTTGCGATCGCTCGTGCTTTGATTACTCATCCTAAACTTCTCATTTGCGATGAACCCGTGAGTATGTTAGACGCTAGCGTGCAGTCGCAAGTGCTAGATTTGATGTTGCAATTAAAGGAAGAGTTTGAGTTAACTTATCTATTCATCACTCATGACCTTTGGTTAGCGAGATTTTTGTGCGATCGTATTGCCGTGATGAATGGCGGTAAAATTGTCGAACTCGGTCTGACAAAAACTATTTTTGATAATCCTCAGCACCCTTATACTAAAACCTTACTAGCTGCTGCTCCATTACTAGCACGCGCTTAACTAAATAAAATCAGGAGTTATGAGTTTGGGAGCATCTCACTTTTGTAAAAAGCCTTGTAGAACCTCACCCCCACCCTCTCCTTGGTAAGGAGAGGGAGCAAGAATCTTGCTTCTTGTCTGGTATATTTGCAAAACTGAGATGCTCCCTATGAGTTTAAAATTTCTAACTCCTAATACCATTTCTTTGTGAGGCTGCGCCAAACCCTTTTAACCTCTTTCTTTCTTTGCGTCCTTTGCGTCCTTTGCGGTTCGTTTTTCTTTCTTGTACTTAAATATGGTTTAGCGCATCTTCATACAGAATTGCTATAACTCCAAACTCTAAACTCTAAACTCCTAACTCCTAACTCCTAACTCCTAACTCCTAACTCCTAACTCCTAACTCCTAACTCTCTTCCCTTCCCTCAAGTAATTTAGTTGCTTCTCCACTGGAACCATATAGCTCAACGAATCTTTTAAACAGCAACCCACTCTCGTGATTTGAAGTCCTACTTAAGTTGAATAAACGCCCTATATTTTTCTCATCTAAAGCTCTGAGATACGGCAAATCTTCAAAGAGTGTCAAACAAGAAGCAAAATGCAATATTATTTGTAATAATGGCTTTGGCCACTCTAGGTCACTATAAATATCTATAAATAGGTGATGTTCTGAGTCATTTAAGGGGAACGCATAAAATATAACAATTATTCTTTTCTGATTGTAGACTGGAATACTCAGTTCAATAGTGTAGGGAGTATGTAATATTAAATCCACCTCCACAGTTGGTTGTCGCCAAATCCTCAGAGGATTAGCTGGCGAATCTAATATTGTTTCAAATCTAATTATTCCACCGATGTTTGTAGTTTGAAAGTGGCTAATATTAAGAATTTTCAGGTTATTAAGGCTAAACCTATGAACTGTTTCCAAATGTTTTAAGTTCAATAGATGATAGATTTGGCAAATATAAGGAAACGGTAAAATATACTCCTGGCTAATCATGTGGAGCTTTTTTATTTGAAGCTTGTTAGCTTGAGTACGATCAAGATATTCTTGATATTGGCTGGGGACTAAATCATTGCTATTGAAGCTTTCCTCCGGCTTGAGATATAGCCAACTCACAAAAAGGAAAGAGGCTGTAAATAACTGAGATATTTCTATAGCAGATAGATAACCATCAGCAAATGCAGCTATGCTTCTATCGGTTATTCCAAAAAGCCAAGATAGAATACCAAATTGCCAGATATTACTTTTGATTTTATCTATAAAGAGTGCTATCTCAACATTTGAGACATGGCTAGCCTTATTTACACTTAATTCATCATTCTTTTTCAAACAATTAATCAACATAAGACTTTGATATTACTTAAATAGTAGTAATCCATAGAGTTTAGATTTATGTTAAGTTTAAATACAAATATTTAGTTACAACCTCTATCTTTAGGTGTATATACAAGTTGTACTAATTCATATCCACTTAGAAAAAGTTCTCATGAGCCAGACTAAATAATACAAGTCATTCTGAAATTACATATAACCCTATATCTATCAAGTCTCCGAAAAATAAAATAAATTATCTTGTCTGATGCCAAGCTATCTGGGGAGAATATGTCGAAACTCCAGTGAGGTTAAGCAATGGTTAATCAGACATACACAGCTGATGTCTTAGTTGTCGGTGGGGGAACCGGAGGCACTGCGGCTGCTATCCAAGCGGCGCGACGGGGAGCCAAAACGATTCTGGTGAGTGAATTTCCTTGGTTGGGAGGAATGCTAACTTCGGCTGGAGTATCTGCACCTGATGGCAACGAATTAGAAGCCTTTCAAACGGGGTTATGGGGTGCCTTTTTGCAGGAATTGCGACAGCGACAGCCCGGAGGGTTAGATAACAGCTGGGTAAGCTTTTTTAGTTATCATCCCCGGATTGGGGCAGAGATTTTTGCAGATTGGGTGCAGGAATTGCCCAATCTGCACTGGATTACAGGGGAAGTGCCTTTAGAAGTGTTCCGACAAGATGATTCGATTACTGGTGTCCGCTTTGCTGATTTTGCTGTTACAGCCAAAATTATTCTCGATGGCACAGAATTAGGAGATTTATTGGCTTTAGCTGAGATACCTTACCGCTGGGGTTGGGAATTGCAATCTGAGTGGGGAGAACCCAGCGCCCCAGTGACTTTTAACTCTTTAACCCAGAGATATCCTGTGCAAGCGCCCACTTCGGTAGTGATTATGCAAGACTTTGGTGAAGCCGTTGCCCCAGAAATTCCGGCCGCCCCTAATTATAATCCATCCCAGTTTACAGGTGCTTGGGATGGCTATGGAGCAGAGACATTTTTGAATTACGGACGCTTGCCTGGGGGTCTATTTATGATTAATTGGCCAATCTGTGGCAATGACTACGCCGAAGGAGTAGGGCGACTGATAGAGTCAGATGTATCCAGAGGTGAATTCATCCAGGAATCTCGCTGGTACAGCCAAAATTTTGCCCATTTTATCCAAAAACAGCTTGGTCGTCGCTATGGTTTAGCAAAAAAAGTATTTCCTCACACCCCTACAGCTTTTGCACTGCATCCCTATTACCGGGAAAGCCGCCGCTTGGTGGGGCTAACTACTGTCCGAGAACAGGATATTTTGCCGATCGCTGGAGGTAGAGTTGCATCTATATTTAATGATGCGATCGCCCTACAGCCCTTCGGGCATCCTACGGCAGGCGTTTGCGTACCACTTCGTGGAAGCAAGCTACGCAAAGCGTCTCCGACAGGAGAAGCGATCGCAGTTGGTAACTACGCCAATGACCATCATTATCCTGGTGTTCAATTCCCACTGCAACCTAAATCTATTCGCTGGGGGGGACGTTGGACTGGGACTCCCTTTACAATTCCCTACAGTTGTCTGATTCCAGCCACAACAGATGGTTTCTTGGTCTGTGAAAAGAATATTTCTGTCTCCCACATTGCCAATGGGACCACCAGATTACAACCTGTGGTTATGGGCATTGGTCAAGCAGCAGGGATGGCGGCGGCGATGTGTGTTGAGTTAAACTGCCAGCCGAGGGATTTACCTGTTAGGGCGCTGCAAACGGCTTTATTGGCAGATAATCGCTCAAAAGCCCTAATTATTCCTTTGTTTAATCTTCCACCCAATCGTTCGGATTGGCGGCACTGGCAACTGTATTACTTAGATAACCCCCAAGCCTATCCAGTTAGTGGCGATTGCCCTTTCCCATCAGGGAATGAGTACCCTGACTCCAAGGCATTAATTCGGGAAAGTAACTGTTTCAAAGGCATTTTCTACCGCTTGTCACAGCAGGAATACAGATTCACTGTCACAGCACCACCCGCATATCAAGGGCAAAATTGGCAGCTTGTGACTTTGCGATCGCATATCGACGAGCAATTACGCGCTTATCCCCACGAACAATTAGTCACATTGTGGGGTCGTCAGAATCACTTTGGTAATTGGTTATTAGTCGAACATTTAAACGAAGGATAAGAAGAGTTTATTTTCAGTAAAACAGAATACTTTTTGATTAATTGTCCGGATATTCATTAAAAAGCTAAGTATCAGTGAAGTGGAGAGTTCCAAAATAGACATCTTCTATGCGTGCTGCCATTTCACTTTTAGTATCGAGTCTGGTGTTCGGCCCCTTAGCTTATAACTGCCAAGCAATGGTCAATCACTTATCCTATGGGCTGTCTTCCACGCCTGCTTCGGAACAGTGGCTCTCGGCGGCATCTGAACAAAATCCAGATGATGCGCCACGTCATCGCGGTAGTGGGCGTAGAGAAGTGACGCAAAAATTCGGAAATATCTATGCTGTGGTTTAACTACCGTCGGGTAATGCCTCTTTTCCCAAAGGAACCAAAGTATCAGAAAACCGGCTGTTGTGCTAACATCTTGAACACAGCTTTTCTGGTAAAGATATATACAGTTGACACACGAAAATCTTCAGCGATCGCTTAGTATTTCAACTGCAAGCTTTGTATATATAGTTGGCGTCAATCCTGCTGATCAAAACGCAAATCAAATTAAGTGCCTTGATCAACAGCATCACCAACTCCTCAAAAGCTACACAACTGTTTCTCATATTGCTAGGAAGCTCTGCGTCTCAATCCTCAACTGCTCTATAAATAGATGTTAATTAGGCTATCAGTTAATCTAAAGCACATCTAATTTAGATATTTTGCTTGTTGAGGAAACAGTCTTAAGGCAACTTCACTTTATTCCCCAATAGGTTTTCTTCTCATACATTGAGTAGCTGGTTATCTAGATCAGCAACTAATTGATCTTCGCTCCGACGCCTGTTTAGCGTCCTTTGCCGAACATAAAATCCCTTTCGTTTCATCTGAGCTAGTCTAGGGCATGGATTCGCACAAATAGTATAGGTTTATTGCACCTAGTAATAAATCTTACTATTGCTGACCTACTCTTGCACCCTAGTTCGTTCTCCTCGCAGATGGCTCCTCACGAAATAAATATTAAGAAGGATCTGCTAGATCATCTTAGTCATTTTAATAATTGTACACCCAAGACCAGATGCAAAATTTTGCATCTGGTCTTTTTAGATGAATTTTACTTAAAGAAAAGAGAATCGGCTGTGGGGGAGCAGGGGAGATCAGGGAGATGAGGGAGCAGGGGAAGAATAATAATACCCAATGCCCAATCCCTTTTACACCGTTGTTTTCTTGCGGTTATTTTCTCTTCCCTGAATGCCGTTGAGGAACATTGGCACAAACTTCTCGATAAACATCTGTGGATCGCGCTGCCAAGCCTTTTGTGCAGCCTGAATCCTAGTAAATTGCAACTCAGGCGCTAGCAAAGTCTGGGGTAAGCGTTCCATCAGGTACTGAGGACGTTGCCAAAGCGGCATAGTATTTGCCACTTCCACCAGGTTGGCAACTCGCCGCAGTTCTGCACCCAAGGTGATATCCATTCCTGATTCAAATGCGGCTTGTTCAATTGCGGTATATTTTCGCTTGGCTTGCTCTACTTTTTGCTGATGTTCTGGACTCTTACGTGCAAGTTCTCCTAGCCAACGATTCCCCCACCGAACGTGTCCTGCTTCCTCTGGGAGAATTTTTTCAATCGTTTCGCGGATTTTGATGTTTTCTGCCGTTTGTAACCCTTGCTTGAGTGCATAAATGTGAGCAGAGAAATACTCACAGCCCCGTTTTTCGGTGACGTTAATTGCGGCAAGGGAAGAAATCACAAAGTCTTCGAGGTCTTGGACTGGATCTTGTTGTTCGCGATCGAGTAGGCGTTCAAATTCATTGATATAGGAGGAACCGGGCGGCTTACCAATATCTGCTCCCAGTTCTGCCAACAAGTCAGTTAGCCACATAGCATGACGAGCTTCATCTGAGATGTGATGAGACAAATCCCGCACTAGTTGGCGTGGCTGTCCATTCAGTTGTTCAATTAGCTCTGTGAGGTCTTTGCAGCTGTGTTGTTCGCTGTAACGGTAGCGGTTGAGGGTAATTAGATGGATTTCGCGATCGCATACCACCCGTTTTAATATATCTCTGGCACCCAAAACATTCTGAAATTTACGTGGGTAGGTAACTGTCATAAATTATGTAAATTTTTGTAAATCTGTATTGTGATGGTAACTTAGTTTTTTGCAGCTGCTGTATTGGTGCCACATCACCGAAAAAAAAGAGTAACAGTTACAAAAACTAATCACTTGTGTTGAACTTAAGTGTAAATAAAAGTAACAAATAAATGTTCAGTCTTGGGAAAGATGTGTTTTTTAAGGTCAGACCAATCTGAAGCTAGATGATTTTAGTTATCAATAAGACTTACGCATAAGAGATCCCCCAACCCCCTTAAAAAGTTGGCTCTTGAGATTCCCCCTTTTTAAGGGGAGCCAGCGCTCCACTTGGGATCTCCCCAAGTGGAGCGACTGGCGTGGGTTAGGGGGGATTGAGGTTTCAGGTTTTGAGTAAGTAAGTCCTGATCAAAGGTAAATTAGGAGAGATTTTTCCAGCTTTGGCAGCAAAATACCTGATATTGTGGGCAAAAGCAAATATAAATATTTGTAAAAAGTAGCTTATGCTACAGAATTTTTGCTATATTAGTCTTCAAGAGAACCAAAAATTATATATTCACAAAATAGAGAGGACTATGGTTATGTCTATTGCAGATAAATCTCGTGCATTAATGGTGCGTGAACATCAGCAAGTCAAGAATCGCCAACAATCAATGCTGATGCGGGCTGCACAAGAACTTGGTCTTCCTGAAGAAGCATCCTACTACTGGAACCCGATTCAAGGGAAGGTAGATGCTAGCGCTCGGATGATTTATGGGCCCAGCCATGCTTCCATGAGCTAAGTTTCAATAGTTTTAAGGTTGATTTTTGAGTGAATGTCTCAACTGATAACTCTGGAAAAAAAAGCCACCCTCTACTCTAGGGTGGCAAAACTTATTACTTTTACACGACTTACGCAAACAATAGCCGAAAATAAAGATTTTCAGGTAGGGGCAATTCATGAATTGCCCCTACTACAATGTGTAGTTTTGCGTAAGTCCTATTTTAGTGAGATACGGTACTTAATTAAGCATCGTAGTAGAGGTAAAACTCGTAGGGATGAGGACGTAGCTGTAACTGCTTAACTTCGTTACTTAGCTTGTAATCAATCCAATTTCCGATAAAGTCTTCCGTGAAGACGCCTGATTCGGTCAAGAAGGCGTGATCTTTTTCCAGTGCTTGCAACGCCAATTCTAAAGAACCTGGAGTTGAAGGAACCTTCGCCAGTTCTTCTGGAGAGAGTTCATAGATGTTCTTATCTAAGGGTTCACCAGGATGGATTTTGTTCTTAATGCCATCGATACCAGCACAAAGCATTGCAGCAAATGCCAAGTAAGGGTTAGAAGTAGCATCTGGACAACGGAATTCTAAACGCTTGGCTTTGGGGTTAGTGCCAGATAGAGGAATACGGATAGAAGCAGAACGGTTCCCTTGGGAGTAAGCCAAGTTCACAGGAGCTTCATAACCAGGTACTAGGCGCTTGTATGAGTTGGTACTGGGGTTAGTAATTGCCAATAGCGCTGGTGCGTGTTTGAGAAGACCACCAATGTAGTACAACGCCATTTCACTCAAACCAGCATACTTATCACCTGCGAACAGAGGTTTGCCATCTTTCCAGATGGACTGGTGACAGTGCATTCCAGAACCGTTATCGCCAAAAATCGGTTTTGGCATGAAGGTGACGGTTTTGCCGTGTTTCTTGGCAACGTTCTTGATGACATATTTGTAAATCATCAACCAGTCAGCCGCTTCGATCAACTTCCCAAACTGGAAACCCAGTTCGCACTGACCACCAGTAGCAACTTCGTGGTGATGCTTTTCAATGGGTACGCCTAATTGTGCCATCGTCAACAGCATTTCTGTACGGATATCTTGAAAAGAATCCGTCGGTGAAACTGGGAAGTAACCTTCTTTGAAGCGTGGTTTGTAACCCAAGTTGGGTTTGTTATCTGTACCAGCTTTACCGGAATTCCAAGCACCTTCTGCGGAGTCTAAGAAGTAGTAGCCTTCGTTGGCGGTTTGTGCAAATCTAGCACTGTCAAAGATAAAGAACTCAGCTTCCGGGCCAAAGAAGGCTGTATCACCAAGACCAGTGGAAACTAAGTAGTCTACTGCTTTTTGGGCAATAACCCGTGGGCAACGATTGTACCATTCGCCTGTGCGGGGTTCCTTGATGCTACAAATTATACTTAGTGTTGGGACTTCCATAAATGGGTCGATCCAAGCAGTGTTGGGGTCGAGTACCATCGTCATATCCGATTCGTTGATCGCTTTCCAACCTCGGATGCTGGAACCGTCAAAAGGTACGCCATCAGTGAATGCAGTCTCATCGATTTGGTTTTGGTACAGTGTGAGGTGCTGCCAAGTCCCTACTGTATCGATGAATTTGAGATCAATCAGCTGAATTTTTTCATCTTGAATTCTCTTCAAGACTTCTTGTGGTGTTGTCATTGTTACTCCTTCTCTACCAATTTCCTAAAGTAATACCAGAACCTTCCAAAGCATCTTAACCCTGCTGATCTCAATCAAGCCGTGACACACCTGAAATATCTTAAATACTAGACATTGGCGGATTTTGTAGCCTATGTTACAGATATCTGGATTACAGGTTATATTAACCTTTCAGCGATCATCTGTACAAAACTGGAAAGTTCATCATATCAGCTGACTTTTCACGTTATGTGAAAAAGCTAACGATTGACCTAACCCCCTAACCCCTTTCCCTACGTTCGCGTAGCGGCACGAAGTGCGGGAAGGGGGAAAATTCAAAATCTCTCTTCTTTTAGGAGAGAAATAGAAGTGAGGTTTTCCAGATACTGTGAAAAGTCAGATCACATCAGGGGTCAACTTTGGCATAAAATCCTTAAATAGCGGATAAATTGTTTTTGTGCCAAATCTATTTTAAATAGCACAAAAATTTACTGGTGCATAAGTGCAGCCAAATAAATATCAAACCATAAATAGCAAGGATTGGGAGAAGAAGGAATGCGCGATGCGGTAACAAGTTTAATTAAGAATTATGATCTAGCTGGTCGGTATTTTGACCGGAATGCGATCGATAGCCTGAAATCTTACTTTGACAGTGGTACAGCAAGAGTACAAGCGGCGGCGGCGATAAATTCTAATGCGGCTGCACTTGTCAAGCAAGCTGGTTTGAAGTTATATGAAGAACTGCCAGAATTGATTCGTCCTGGTGGAAATTCCTATACGACTCGTCGTTATGCGGCTTGTCTGCGGGATATGGACTACTACCTGCGCTACGCCACCTATGCGCTGGTTGCTGGAAATACAAATGTGTTGGATGAGCGTGTGCTACAAGGGCTGCGGGAAACTTACAATTCTCTAGGAGTGCCGATTGGGCCTACGGTTCGCGGTATCCAGATTCTCAAGGATCTGATTAAGGAACAAGTGGCAGCAGCCGGTGTGGTTAATACTGCTTTTGTGGATGAACCGTTTGATCACATCACACGCGAGTTGAGCGAACAGGATATTTAGTCATTCAACAACAAGTATAAAATATAGCGATCGCACTTTGGTTTGATGGGGCGATCGCTTTTTTATAAAAATGTTGGCCGAAAACCCCGAAATTAAAACCTAAAACCTTTTTGGGTTTTTAGGTTTTAATGTCTTTTAAGTCGGGGATGAAAGCCTTATGGGGGATTTATCCCCCAGTGACTCATGGTGTTATTTAATAGAAATTGTGAAATCGTATAAATGATTTGTCGGCCCAGAACCGCCTACTATATAGTAATCACCTGTCTTAGGAAGACGCAGGCGAAAACTCTTACCTTCACCGTTAGCACCAGCGAAAACTGGACTTAAAGGTTTACCATTAACACCATAGAGAGTAACACTGGCACGAGCGCCTAAACTATTAACTTTTAAACTCAATGTTTGTCCAGCTTTAGCTCTTAATATATAGATGTTATTTTCGGCATTTTGAATTGTGGTACTACTTTTTCCTGCTGCAAAAACTACACGGCTTGTAGTCAGAGAATTCAAATGCTGTTTGACATTTGCAAACTGTGCCATTGAGGGAAGTGGTAAAACATAAGCTCCTGCTGTAAAAAGTAGGGTTGATAAACTACCAATTAAGAGATGTTTCATAATAAAGTTCAAGTTTTTAGTATCTGTAATAACTACTCGTCTCAGAGGTTTGTTTACGGAAAAGTTGAGTTATTTTCCCTGACTCGTGAGTGTCTATACAATTTTGTAGGTCGAAACTTCAAAATATTCAACTGTAATTATGCTTAAATGTCCAAAATGAAAATCTCGGCTGATAAGAGAAGGCAGTTATTGTTGAGCGCGATTTCAGCTTGTGGAAAGTGCCGCGAGATATGGTAGCTATGCGGTTCTGGCATCCTACGGCAGGCGCTAGCCTCTCCTCTTCTTAGCTAGGCCAACGAGTTAGCTTACCCCTACTGCTACGCGCTACGCAAAATACGTCGTCAGTAGCGGTAATTCATGAATTACCGCTACGGAATAATAGGCTGATCTTATCTGAAATAGAACCGTGATCAGCCACAATAGAAGTTGCCGATGTTTGAAGCGCTGATTATGGAAGAATTATTAAGTTTGAAAGACTTGCTTGTTAAAGGCGATGTTCAAGGGGCATTGATTATAGTTGAAGAATTAACAGAAATGAGCCGAAATGACATCATCAAGACGATTCGTAGCTATGCAGTGATTTTGCTGTTGCATCTGATTAAACAACAAGCTGAAAATCGCACGACTCGCTCTTGGGAAGTCTCAATTCGGAATTCAGTTCGGGAAATTCAACGTGAAAATAAGCGGCGTCAAGCGGGGGGCTATTATCTCACGCCAGAAGAATTGTTAGAAATCTTAGCAGAAGCCCATTTAAATGCCATTGATGAAGCTTCCTTAGAAGTAGAAGAAGGTCGTTATGAGCTAGAAGAATTAGAAAAGCTGGTTAACCGAGAAGAAATCATCAATCGTGCTTTGACTTTAATTTTACCAGGAGAGTCTAGTTAATTGGCTAAACAGCGACTCGACACACTATTAGTAGAGTTAAATTTATGTTCTTCTCGCGCCTTAGCACAACGGTTAATTCAGGCGGGGGAAGTCACTGTTAATCAACAGTTAGTTGATAAACCTGGTACAGAAGTTGATATTTCGGCTCAAATAAATATTAAGGTGCGATCGCCTTTTGTTTCTAGAGGCGGTGAAAAACTCTCCAAAGCTTTGTCAGTATTTGCCATTCCCGTAGGAGAGCGCATTTGTTTAGATGGTGGGATTTCTACTGGTGGTTTTACTGATTGTCTGTTGCAAGCTGGAGCAAAACAAGTTTACGGTATTGATGTCGGTTACGGGCAAGTTGACTGGCGGTTGCGAAATGATTCGCGGGGGGTTTTGCGGGAACGCACCAATTTACGCCAACTACGACCAGATGAGTTATATGGCGAGGATGACGCGATTCCTGATTTGGCGGTGGTCGATGTATCGTTTATATCTTTAACCAAGATTCTGCCTGCTTTGTGGCAGCTAACTCAAGCTAATCGGGAAGCTGTGTTGTTAGTCAAGCCACAGTTTGAAGTTGGTAGATCGCGTGTGGGTAAAAAAGGCGTTGTGCGTGATCCAAATGACCAAGCTGATGCTATTTTCCAGGTGTTGCAAGCAGCCCAGGAATTAGGATGGAAATACAAAGGCTTAACTTGGTCGCCGATTACTGGCCCTGCTGGGAATATTGAATATCTTTTGTGGTTGGGAATGGAAAGTGAAACACCACCACTTGATTTAGAGGCAATTAAGCAGATAACTTTAGAAGCAACAACTGATTTACGCAAGAGTTAAACGTTGGTTAAGGATATTTTACTTGGTGCGATCGCTTCGGCGTTTAGGTGCTGGGGTAGCTGGTTCATAAGCCTTCAGTCCCCCATCGCCCGTAAAAATTTCTACTTGGAATGTGCTGCTGGTTTTAGCGTAATATTCAGCTACAGTCTTAATTGTCGCATCTCCGATAGAAATCTTTCTAGATGCTAGAGTAGGCCATTCCGTAGCCAACTGTTTCAATTGTTCTGAATTCCAAAGTTCACCTACTTGAGTTTCAAAAACCCCCCAAGGTATTAATCCATCTGCTACTTTCACTAAAATATCAGCGAAAGCTTGAGCAATTTCATATCGCCTAGACTTAGCTTGTGCAATGTGATTACCAGTTTCTATAATTGTTGCTAATGGTAGTATAAACTTTGCTTTTTGTCTTTCTTCTGCTTGAAAACGGGCTTTAACTCTTTTTTGATCCCATTTATCATTATCAGAGCCACAAGTCTCTTTACCAGGAACACCGAAGTAGACGCAGAGTATTGATGTGTCAATAATCAGAACCTTTCTCATATTTAACTTTACTTCTTATCAGAAAGGCTCTTTTCAATTGCGCCTTTAGTTGCTAATCTGCCCAAAGTTCCTGATGCTAGCAAAAGAGGAAGATTTTCAATATCTTCTAAAAGGGTAAGTTTGCTTTCTCCAGTTTCAGAATCGCGGTGTGCAACAACCACAAAAGGAACTATCTCTGGGCCTAAAGCATCAAGTAAAGCTGGATTATGGGTAGTAAGTAAAATATCAATTTTTCTTTTGCTGCCAATTTCCCGTAGTATTCTGACTAGCAATTCTGCACGGGAAGGATGAAGACCATTATCTATTTCTTCAATTACTAGTTGACTACCTTCTGGTCGAGTAAGTAATGCTGTGAGGATTGCTAGAAAGCGCAAAGTTCCATCGGACATAGTTCTAGCATCAATTTCTGTAACATGACCAGGTTTCCATTCTTCCTGACAGTAAAGCATTGCATCAGTACCAAATCTGCCAACCTTTTCTGCCCATACTTTCTGAATATCTCCTTCCGGCAAATCTTTGATATATCTAGACAGAGTTGCTTCTATCTCGGCTTTATTTTTTTCAGGTAATGTTGCTAACACTCCTGCCATATTGGATGCATCACTTTCATATATCTCAGAAACTTTCACATAATCACGCATTTTAGATGGAATAGGATTTAAAATAAAAATATTTTCAATAGATTTCAAAATTTGGTCAAGTATTATTTCTACTTTATCTTCTCCATCATCTAAAAAAGAAAAATTAATAACATCTAATTTTTTCTGTAATAAATTATATTCATAAATATGCTTATGTAAAAAATAATTGGTAACAGTTTTTTGCTCATATTCTGTGTCTTCTCTAGCAAGTGTAGAATTTTCTAAAATATGAGGAAAAGGTTTTATCCCTACTGTAATACTATGAATATAATCACTAGTATCGTTCTCAAACTGAACCACTACCTTTAGTGTAAATTTTGTTTCAGTTTGATATGCTGCCCACTCGATACCACCTCGAATGGATGGTAGTCTTTTGTCTCCTGCTAAAGCTACTTCAACCTTTTCACCTTGTACTATTCTCTTTAAAAATTCCAAAGCCTCAACTACATTAGATTTACCACTGGCATTTGTTCCAATAAGAACAGTCAACGGGTCAAGTGGAAGCTCGGCATAACGGAAACTTTTCCAGTTTTCTAAGATGAGTTGCTTAAGCATGATCAACTCCAAAACTCTACCTACTTAAATTTAGCTCCTAACAGTAGCGATCGCACAAGGTTTTTAATTCTTCAATATCTCAGCAAAAACAGCAAAAACAACAAAGCCAGCAGATAAAGTAAAAAATTGCCTAATTACTCCATCCAACTGGCTAAATTTCGCTGCGCTTTTAGAGATTTATGCTTCTGGCGGCAAATCTACACTGTAAAGAGTTTTACCTACCAAGTTACGCAGTGTTACCGTCATCACCTTTGTATTAGCATCAATCTTGATTCCTCCAAAGAATTGCAAACCTTCACTTGGGGGTCGATTTGCTTTTGTACCTGGAGGAAGACTTTGAAATATTAATTGTGGCCCAAAGGTATTATCCAATTCGTTTGGCCCAAATGTGCCAGAGTTAAGAGGCCCGGCGACGAATTCCCAAAAAGGCTTAAAGTCGGTAAACTGCGCTTTTGCGGGGTCGTAATAATGGGCTGCTGCGTAATGTACATCAGCAGTTAACCAAACAACATTCTGGATATTCTTGTTTTTGATAAATCGTAGTAAATCGGCAAGTTCTAGTTCTCTTCCTAAAGTTGGGCCATTTCCGTTAGCCCAAGCTTCAAAGTCCGTGGTACCGTCTGTAACTATCAGTCCCAAAGGCATATCACTAGCAATCACTTTCCATGTTGCTTTTGATGATAGCAATTGCTTTTTCAACCATTGCACTTGTATTTTGCTCAAAAAATCTGTTTTTTGACTTGGTACTGGCTGATTATTGGGGCTATTTGGTCCCCGATAGGTGCGCTCATCCAGCATGAAAATGTCTAGTAATGGCCCATGCTTAAAGGAGCGATAAATTTTCGTTTTGTCTGGATTATCGGTTGTATATCCAATCGGCAGATATTCTAAAAACGCTTGTCTTGACCTTTCAGCTAACAAGTTAACATCCTTAACTGTATAACGATCATCGTTGACGATAATTTGCCCAGGATACCAATTGTTCCTTGTTTCGTGGTCGTCCCACTGTGCCAATATGGGAACTTCAGCATTGAAACGCTTGATGTTTTCATCCAGCAAATTGTAAATATAATTGCCACGAAATTCTGTTAGAGTCTCTGCTACTTTGGATTTTTCGGGTGTGGTGATGTTTTTCCAAATAGTGCCGTCGTCTAAAGTTACTTCTGCTTGAATGGGACCATCGGCATAAATATTATCGCCAGAATGGATGAAAAAGTCGGGATTAAGTTGACGCATACTTTCGTAAATTTTCATCCCACCGAACTCAGAATTAATCCCCCATCCCTGACCGGCAGTGTCTCCACCCCAAACAAAGAATACATCTCGCCCAGATTTGGAGGGAGTTCGGAAAGTGCCTTTGACAGGAGCGCTGTAGGTGCCTTGATAATCTAAATCTTGGAAGATTACCCGATAAAATAATTGTTGGTCTGGTGGTAAATTTCTCAGATAAAGTCGGGCTGTAAAGTCGCTATTTTTTAAAGCATTGGGCCCCACAACTCGCTGGACATTTTTAAAAGATTCGCTGGTAGAATATTCTACGATCATTTTGGCAGGGCGATCGCTCCGACTCCAAATGACAATGCTATCATTGCAGATATCTCCGCTAGCTACACCATAAGGTATACCAGGACGCATTTTATCAGAGGTGATAATTCCAGGTGCTTGGGCAAAAACTTGTGATTTGGATACAATATTTGTGGCAATAATTCCACCTGCTGCGATCGTTGAACGGAGCAAAAACTGGCGGCGGTTTAGCTTCAATGAGTGATTAGATTCCATACTAAATAATGGCAAGCTAAAGAAGTCTTACAGGATAAGTGTTTAACACATTCTGTTAGAACGATAAGTAAAGATTAAGTTATCTAATAGTTAATAAAATATTAATATATTGGATTCGCTGAAGTACTCTATATTCCCACATCTACGCTGTGAATTTGGGAGCATCCCAATGCAAGCAAATTTACCAAAATCGTTACAATTCAATTGCGAATGAAGCGTACTTCTTCCCTACGGGACGCTACGCGAACCCAGAAGCAAGCTACGCGGTAGCGTCTTGTAGAGTTGCGGAATGTAGACGCGAAGCGGCTTCCCGAAGGGTAGCAATCGCAACATCTGTACTTTGCGATTGCTTTGCTTCACTGCATTCCGCTCGCAATGACAAATTATGTTTTTACACATTTGGGATGCTCCCCTGAATTTTGGATAGCAATTTGGGAAAGATAAGTTTGTAACGATTGATGAACTTTGAAATCATAGAGACGGATATTCAGGATGTTACCAGAAATATTACCTCAGGAGTCAAGGTTTGAGAGTATGCTGACTATTGATGGCATGACAGATGCTAATGAGTCGAACTTGCGATTAGAGTCAACTTTGCAAGAATTACCCTTTTGGGAGGTTGAGATTGAAATAGAGCGTCCAGGCAATGATTTAGTGATGCTTTTTAACCAAGAGCCTTTACTGCCAGGAATTATACTGAATAATAATCAACACTATGCGGGGATGGTTTCGCGGCGGAAATTCTTTGAGTATATGAGCCACCCTTATAGTCTGGCACTATTTTCTAGTAGACCGATTAGAATTCTCTACAAGTTTTTCCATCTAGAGATGTTACCACTTTCTGAGGATATGCTCATTATCAATGCGACTCAGGCAAGTTTGCAACGACCACCTGAAATTGCTTATGAGCCGATTTTAGTTAAAACTACCTCTGGAAAATATAAGCTCGTCGATTTTCATCAATTACTCTTAGCCCACTCCCAAATTCATGTTTTAACACTTATTGAACTACAGCAGGTAGAGGAACAATCTAGAGTCGCTAAAGCAGGATTTAATGATCTTAAACAGAACTATACGCGATTAATTCAGAATGAAAAAATGGCTGCCTTAGGACAACTCGTTGCTGGTATTGCCCACGAAATCAATAACCCCGTCAACTTTATTGCTGGCAACCTTGTTCACGCCATCGAATACAGTCAAAATTTACTCGCTCTCATTAGATTGTACCAACAATATTATCCTGAACCAGAAGCGGAAATTCAAACTGTGATCGCAGAAATTGAACTGGATTTTTTAACCACCGACCTCCCCCGTCTTCTCACCTCTATGGAGGTTGGTACTGAGCGAATCAAGCAAATCATTCTTTCCTTACGAAATTTTTCCCGTCTTGATGAATCTGATAAAAAATTAGTTGATATCCATGAAGGTATTGATAGCACCCTGGTAATTTTAGAAAGCCGTCTCAAAAATCACCAAATCGGTGAAAGCATAAACATAATTAAGGAATACGGTGATCTTCCTAAAGTTGAGTGCTACGCTGGGTTACTCAATCAGGTATTTATGAATATTTTGGCGAATGCGATTGATGCCATACAAGAGTCATTAGTGAGCCAGCACGGTCTTCTCCCTTCGCGCAGCGTCTCGCAGAGAAGGGGAGACGCTAAAAGCGAAAGCGATGGGGGAAACCCCCATGATGTGACTGGCGCTAGCGTAGCGGTAGCGAGGTACGAGCGTCTACCCGTAAGGGTCATTAGTCATCCGTCATGGGTAAGGGATAAAGCACAAATTTGTATTCATACTAAACTCACTGATGACAAGCAAGTAATTATTCGCATTTCCGATAATGGCCCGGGAATTCCAGAGAGTTTCCAAAATCAGTTGTTTGATCCATTTTTCACCACTAAACCCGTTGGCAAAGGAACTGGATTAGGTCTATCTATTAGCTATCAAATTGTTGTGCAAAAACACGGTGGTAAACTGCAATGTATATCGGCTGTTGGCGAAGGGACTGAGTTTATTATTAAAATTCCAGTTCAACTTAATTCTTAACTTCTTAAGAAAAACAAGCATTAACAATTCAAAATTCAAAATGACGCTCTCTACGAGACGCTAAAAGCGAACGCAGACTCGCTCTAAGCGAAGCTATGGCGAAGGCTTTACGCTGCGCTAACAAAATTCAAAATTCTTGCATTAAAGACATTTTCAGACGGGGATTTAAACCCCGACTGAAACTTCGCGGAGGCGGAGTGGCTCCGACTCCGCGCTACCTGTATTGTTGGGGTCTTAAATCCTTTGATTTACGATAAGTAATAGTCAAAATTGTCAGTTTTCCTTCACTTACATATTGAATTTTAACTATAAGTTCCTGCCCTCTCACTAATGACCGTAACAGGTTCTGACTCGATATCATCTATCTTCTTAAACTCTCCAGCCCGCCAGCTATCTGTTATATCCTTGATAAAACTGGCAATAGGGATCGCAATTAACAAACCCAGCACTCCTCCCAACTTTGCCCCCAACAGCAAAGAAATCACCACCCACACGGGATTTAGTCCAGTCAAATTACCGAGAATTCGAGGTGCAACAAAATTAGAATTAACTTGGTCGATCGCAACAGCTACACCTAAGACTTCAACTCCTAACCAAAAGTTTTGCAACGCCACCAACAAACTTACTATGGCGATACCTACCCCTGTACCAAAGGGGAAGAGAGAAAACAAACCAATACCGATGCCAAAAAGTAGAGCCAAGGGAACTTGCAGCGCCAAAAACGCCAGTGTAATTGTCACCCCTAACACAGCTCCCAATGTTGCTTGCCCGATGAAGTAATTGTGGAAATCCTCTCGCAGTAATTCCCGCACTTTTAACCCAATGTTAGGGGGAAACCATTGAAAAATTCCGTCCCAAAGACGTTCGCCGTTTAATATTAAATAGATAGTCAGCACTACCGCCAGCAGCACATTGAGGACAATACCAATGGTATCGACGGCAAAACCAAGAATTCTACCAGTAAACGACTGAAGTTGGTTAGATAATCGTTCCAGAACTTGGGTAAATAAACCACTTAAATTAATCGGAAGTTGTTGTTGACTTAACGCCCAATCTTGGAAAGCTTGCAGCTGCTGAGTTCCAGAATCAATCCAACTGGGCAAAATATTAGCTAGCTCTACGAGTTGTTGGATAATCAGGGGAACCAAGGTGATGCCTAAAGCTCCTAAAACCACCACAGTCAAAAGCAACACTCCGGCGATCGCCAGGTTACGTTTTACCCTTTGTTCCTGGAGAAACTGGATTGGATAGTTCAAGACAAAAGCCAGTAAGATGGCGGCGGCAATAATACTCACCAACGGTTGAAAATACTGTACAACTTGGAGCAATAGCCAGCCGTTCAGAATGGCAATGGGAAATGCCAATCCTATAGTTAACCATCGCGGCAGTTTGTTTACTGATTGCATTAGTGGTGACTCCACAAGAGTTTTAACAATTCAAAATTCAAAATTTAAAAGAGTTTCATAGAGAGCGAAAAGTATGTTATGATAAAGGTTTGTAGTAAACAGGCTACCAGCCAGATTTTCCTGGCTGGAGCCGTTTACTACGAGCCAATTTAATTAATTTTACATTGCGTAACATAGTTTGATTTATTCTTGCCCAATTACTTACTTCAAACTGGGCAACTAATACCCGTTTAGCAAACAGTGATTCTCTTTGATTAAGCTTGTTGATTTGTCTCGATAAAATCCAACATAATTCGCTGATGCATTGCCCCCAAAGGTCGCACTTCGCCAGCCTTTTGCGAATAACAGTTACCTTGGCGAATATCTTCTGGGGTCAATAACCCCATATCCCAGCCTTCATTCAAAACCAGTTGATTTAATTCCATCAAGAGTGGTGCATGAAAGACATGACGAACAACTCTTTCGTTGGGATAACAGCCAAATTCAACAAAGGGCGGTAAATTGTAGCCGATTTCTTCTAAAATTTCTCGCTTCACTGCTACCTCTGGCGTTTCACCAGGTTCGATGTGACCGCCAAACAGCGCCCAGTAACCAGGGTAGAGAATACCGGGGATGTTGTCGCGCAGTTGCATGAGAAACTTATCTTTTTGGTAGAGAATTGCGATCGCTACATGCACCGGTTGATTGTTCATATGTTGATTTTTAATTGCTGATTACTCTTCTTCTAGATAAACTTCCCCCAATTCTTTACCAGCTAAGGGGATACTTCGGTAGCGAACTTTACCCTTAATCACCACTTGCGCTCCCTTGGCCAGATTCTTTTGATTGGTGACAACCCAAATTTTGCCCGTCGAGTCATTAATTTGATAAGCCCACTGCTTCATCAGAGGAGCTTGCTTTTCTACCTGACCTTGGATGTAAACTATAGCCTGATTGTCTTGTTCTGGTTTAATTTCTCGAATTGGGGTGACATTGGTACCAATTTTTAAGTTAACCCCATTTAAGCCAGACGAAGGCAAACTACCACAACTACAAAGTCCCACCACCAAGAAAAAAATCAACCCCAGGCGGTAGGGAACAATGCTGTGTCCGTACAAGAACGGAAGGGACAAATTTCTCGCTTGTTCCATGAAAGCCACTGATTGAGCAAATTTTTGCGTCACTGTTTGCTTTGTCGCCAGTTTCATCAGGTCAGTTCCCATCTATACTATTCTCTGCGGTTTCAGAAACACACTCTCAACTGAGCAAAAAAATGTTCTAAATTTCATCCTTAATTCTTTATTCTTCAGATAACGCCGTTGATCTGAGAAAATAAACATTATGGATTTACTGTGAGAGAAACCCGACGACATCAAAGAAATACACAATAATAGTTAAAAGTCAAGAGTCAAGAATCAATATTTTCACTCTAGATTTTGGACTGTTGACTCCGCCTAGACCAGAAGCGGCTGAGTTTTGACAAAAGGCGAATATAGCTGGGAATTCTCATGGAAACAAAAACTGCCAAACTCCTTGATGGTAAAGCAATAGCAGCAAAAATTCAGCAAGAACTTTCTGTTGCCATTACACAATTACAACCCAAAATTGGACGATCGCCTGGTTTAGCAGTGTTGATGGTTGGCGATAATCCAGCATCAGCCGCTTATGTACGCAATAAAGAAAAAGCCTGCGCTAAAGTTGGTATCGCCTCTTTTGGTAAGCATTTTCCCGCCCAAACTACCCTTGAGGAGTTAGAAGAGGTCATCGCTGCACTAAACCATGATGAACGGGTGGATGGCATTCTTGTGCAGTTGCCCTTACCTAACCACTTAGATGCTGTGACTCTGCTACATCAAATTGATCCCGATAAAGATGCTGATGGATTGCACCCAGTTAACTTGGGGCGACTAGTACGGGGAGAAACCGGTTTACGCAGCTGCACTCCAGGGGGTGTGATGCGACTGTTACAAGAATATGAAATTCCCTTGCAGGGAAAACAGGCAGTAGTAGTGGGACGCAGTATTTTGGTGGGTAAACCTATGGCGTTGATGCTACTAGAAGCTGATGCCACAGTCACGATTGCTCACTCGCGATCGCATGATCTCAAAACCATCACCCAAAATGCTGATATTCTAATTGCAGCAGTCGGTCGTCCTGGACTGATCACTGCTGATATGGTGAAACCGGGCGCTGTTGTGGTAGATGTGGGGATGAATCGCGTCACCGATGCTAGTGGCAAGAGTCGCTTAATTGGCGATGTCCACTTTGAATCAACCGCCGGTGTAGCAGGATTTATCACCCCCGTTCCTGGTGGTGTTGGCCCGATGACTGTCGCCATATTGTTGCAAAATACATTTGCCAGCTATTCCAAGGCGGTAAGAGAAGAAAGATAGTGATGAGTGAGGAGTGAGAAGTGATGAGTTAAAAGTTAAGAATTATTATTGCTAACTCCTAACTCCTAATTCCTAACTCTTCACTTTTTCAGCCCCACAGCACCTTAAAATTGTGACGTATAAGACAAAAATCCCAAAATGTCAGGAATTTAAGAATGGTAGCAACTGATAACGTTCAAAAGACACCACCAGAGGAAGCCACGTTTAACTTAGCAGTCTATCTGAAAGAGCGACAAAAGCTTTGTGATACTGCTTTAGATCAGGCTATCCCGATCATTTATCCAGAAAAGATTTATGAGGCGATGCGCTACTCGTTATTAGCTGGAGGTAAGCGTGTACGTCCCATTCTTTGCCTTGCTACCTGTGAAATGATGGGTGGAACCATCGAAATGGCGATGCCAACGGCTTGTGCTGTGGAGATGATCCACACAATGTCGTTGATTCATGACGACCTGCCAGCGATGGATAATGACGATTACCGTCGTGGCAAACTGACAAATCATAAAGTCTATGGCGAAGATGTGGCGATTTTGGCTGGGGATGGCTTGTTGGCTCTCGCTTTTGAGTTTGTTGCCATTCAAACCCCCCAAAGCGTCAACAGAGAGCTAGTCTTGCAGGTAATTGCCCGTCTTGGTCGGGCGCTGGGGGCAGCTGGTTTGGTCGGCGGTCAAGTTATCGATTTAGAGTCGGAAGGGAAATCAAATATTTCCCTAGAAACGCTAAATTTCATTCATAAACACAAAACAGCCGCTCTTTTGGAAGCTTGCGTAGTTTGTGGCGGGATCATAACTGGAGCATCACCTGAAGATGTGCAGCGACTGACCCGTTATGCTCAAAATATTGGGCTAGCATTCCAAATCATCGATGATATTCTGGATATCACTGCTACCCAAGAGCAATTAGGCAAAACAGCCGGTAAAGACCAAAAAGCGAAGAAAGTGACCTATCCCAGCCTTTGGGGACTTGAAGAATCGCGCTCAAAAGCCCAAGAGCTAGTTAAAGCGGCTTGTGCGGAATTAGAACCATTTGGGGAGAGAGCCAAGTCACTCCAAGCGATCGCTCATTTTATTACCAGCCGCAATAACTAGTACCGCTTTGCGGGATTCAGAATTCTTATACTGCAAGCGTTTCATGGTTACTGAGCTTGTCGTATCACTTCGTGGAAGCAAGCTACGCGGAGCGTCTCGTAGAGAAGTATTGATTTGGAATGGGTGGTTTATTTACACCATGCTGTACTAGTACCGCCCAACGGAATCCAAAATTTAAAATTCAAAAAGCTTATTTGGTAAGCTTTTAGGCTATTTTGAATAATTGGTCTGTTTCCGCCGTGATGTACTAGGTTAATTTTGGATTTTGGGTTGAATCTAAATGTTTCCTCAACCAACAACTGCTGCTAATATTTACTAACCTAACCAAAATACCATGCAGGACATAGGCAACATTTTAGACAACCGCGTGCTGGTGGTTGCTCTGCTAGCTTGTTTAATTGCTCAAGCACTAAAGCTCGTAATCGAGATCATCAAAAATCGCAAACTGAATGTGCGTGTTTTGGTGACAACCGGAGGTATGCCCAGTGCCCATTCAGCTTTAGTTACAGCTCTAGCGGCTGGTGTAGGGCAAACACTGGGTTGGGCATCTCCTGATTTTGCCGTGGCGATGATTTTTGCCATCATCGTCATGTATGATGCCGCCGGAGTTCGCCAAGCGGCTGGTAAGCAAGCTCGTATATTGAATCAAATGATTGATGAATTATTTGATGAAAAACCAGACTTTAGCCAAGACCGTCTGAAAGAATTACTCGGACATACACCAGTTCAGGTAATAGCTGGGTCGGCTTTGGGTATAACCATCTATTGGTTAGCTAGGTATGCTTATTAGTCAATAGTCTACAGTCTACAGTTTATTAACTAATGACTAGTGACTAATGACTAATGACTACAATCGCACAGTTGAGCGCAGCAGAATCACCTTACGACTATTGACTATGCTGGCAACAAAACCGCGATCGTTCAGCTTCTGCAATGTGTTGTACGCTTCACTTTGGTTAGTGGTATAAACTGCCAACAAGTAAGGGCGTTGTCCATAAGAAACAAAACCTACGTTACCTCCCACTACTTGTTGCACACTATTTACTAGTTCTGGACGGTTGTAATAATCTACCAGCACTGCATAACCCTCTCCTAATGCTTGAGGATTATAGTTAACAGTCTGCTGAGGTGCCTGTGGCTGTGGCTGCACATCTGCCGTTGTTGGTCGAGTGGTAATTATGGCAGACAAGCCAACAATATTACTGACATATCTCGCCCAACGATTGGCATCATCAATTTTGTTAAACCCCCCGACTCGCGTCACAGTTTCGTTGAGATATTTGCAGGTGATGGTCTTAAGTTCAGGTGGTAAGGCACTACGCAACTGCTTTTGATTATTTGCTGTGGGACTGACTACTAATAAAAGATACTCACCGGCATTTGGTGGTTGACAAAGGGGAATGGCTTGTTGGGCAAAGACAGAACTCATGCCACCAATCAAAAGAGCGATCGCTAATCCTAAAACACTTGGTAAAGTTTGAAATCTATGCACAAAAGTTAGATTATGTAAATCAAGGTGTCTTAGAAGATTTTATAAGAAAAAAGCTTAAAACCTAGCTACTTCAGTATCGGGATTAAAGTAGTGTAAAAAAATATATTTTGTTATTCCCAAATAAAATTAGGGAGTGGGGGACAAGGGGGACAAGGAGATTAACAATTCAAAATTCAAAATTCTTGCATTAAAGACATTTTCAGACGGGGATTTAAACCCCGACTGAAACTTCGCGGAGGCGGAGTGGCTCCGACTCCGCGCTACCTGTATTGTTGGGGTCTTAAACCCTTTGATTTACGATAACCCAATGCCCAATCCCCAATGCCCCATGCCCCATGCCCAGATTAGGAAACAGTAGCAAGCGATGCCAAGGCATCTGGTATTGCTTCAGAAGGAGCCTGAAATTCTCCAGTGATGACGTACTCTAAACGCAGTTTTAACCAAGTAATAAATTGGGGATTAGTGGAAATAATCGCTACTGCTGGTTGGGGACACTTCGCTTTTAGCTCTGTAAACTGCGGTGCTTCCAAGAAAGCTGGTTGCTCAACCAACCAAAAATCAATTTGTTTTTCTTGTTCGTGGTAGTGACGGGTGCGTTCTTTGAGAACTTCGTGTATCGGTTCTTCGTGGAGAAGAAAACGTTGACTAGCCAAAACGTAATGGTATGTTTGCATTTTCATCCTTTGGTTGCTATGTAAATAATTGAAAGGTACAGAGTGCAGCCCTGTACCCTTACAAACTAACTTTTGTGGGATTTCTTGAACCAAGAACTGAACGGACAAGCACTTTTCGGGTTTTCAGATTTTGTCTGTTTGCCACCAGATGTTAGCTTTTCCAAGAACAGACTATTGTCAAAGTAGTGTTCTAAGGAAACAATCTTCAAGTCATCGGTAACTTTTGCAATGGTCATGCCGATAATTTCTACTGTCTCTCCAGTTGGTGCATGGTCTGGTTGAGTCGATGGGGGATATTATTCCCCGCACCTCTCAGTTAAATCTGGGCGTGCGACTTTCACCGCACCCAGCTTCCGATGTTCTCAGCTTGCGCTTTTGCTCATATGTTTGTAATCGTGGCAACTCTCATGAATTGCTTCTAGATTATTTTTCTTCCAGTTGGCATGATTTCCGTCGATGTGGTGTAGGTGAACCCGTTCCTCATCGATGAATTTTAGACCGCAGGAAGCACATCTATGGTTTTGCTTCTTAAGAGCTTTAGAGGTTTCGCCATCGTAGAACTTGCTTTTGCGTTCGCTCCAGTAGGCTGTATCTCCGTCGTAAGGTGATTTAGTTCCCTTGACAGAAATGTGTTTGTTTTCGGAGTAGGGAACCTTTGGGAATGCTTTGTCTAGTAATTTCTTGCTAGAGTCGCGGTTTTGATTGGTTTCCTTGTTAAATACCGTGTAAGCTCTTTTTTGGATGTGGTATAACGAGTTTCTAGACCCGTCCATCTTGCAGAACTTATGGTAGTTTCTCCAACCTCTAACTATTGGAGCCAGCCTTGTGGCTTTTTCCTTAGCACCATAATTCGCGTTGTTGACGATGTGTTTTACTTTCTTACGAAAAGCTTTGGAGTTGTCCGCTGAGGGACTACATCTGAACTTTCCGTTTTTCTGGACTTTGAAGTGCCAGCCGAGGAAATCAAACCCATCTGTCGCGGCGGTAACTTTGGTTTTCTTTTGGCTTACATTCATTCCGCGTTTGCGGAGGAACTCGCTGATTCTTTCAAGTATCTCTGTCGCATCATCTTCGGGTCGGAGTATAATAACCATGTCGTCCGCGTATCGGATTGATGGTTCTATGATTGACTTGTTTAAAGTATTGTCGTGTACCTTGCGCCCTCGCCTATACTCGTAGTGGTATCTGTGGATACTCTCAATCCCGTTGAGTGCGATGTTCGCTAATAGTGGACTGACAACTCCCCCTTGAGGTGTACCCTGTTCGGGGAATTCTGGGTTAACTCCAGCCTTGAGGCATCGGAAAATGCCGAGTTTTAAGCCTTTGGGGGCAATGAGTTCATCCATAATTGCTGAGTGATTAATCCTATCGAAGCATTTTTCGATATCGAGTTCAATAACTCGTTTTTCTATTCCTTTGGAGTTGGAGTTTAGGTTTGAAAAGATGTATTTTTGTGCATCGTGGGCAGAGCGCCCAGTTCTGAACCCGTAACTCCTAGCGTGGAAAGTGGCTTCGTGTGCTGGTTCAAGTGCATATTTTGCGAGGCATTGCCAAGCTCTATCCGCGATGGTAGGTATCTTAAGCATTCTGGTTGTCCCATCCTTTTTGGGGATGGGGATTTCCCGTAAGCCTTGATGCTTCCAATTTTCACTATTCATTTTCAGTAGTTCTTCAAGGTTGAAGCGTTCCATGAATGAGAGAGATTTCTTACCATCAATACCAGCCGTCTTTTTGCCAGCATTTAGCTGAGATACAAGTCTAATTGCAAGAAATCGAGCCGAGGTTGATTTTAGAATAAGCTTTTGGAGTAACCGAGCTTTCCGCTTGTCTCCAACAAGAACCGCTTTGTACACGCGCTTTTGAAGGCGGAAAAGATTTCGGCGGAATTTCTTCCACGGTAGGGCTTTCCAAGATTCACTAGTATGTCTACTGTGTCTAATCATTTTCTCTTCTAGAGTGAATGTATTCTGAACACCTCAGACCAATTACGGTCTGTCCTACCCTAACTGTGGGGATTCCTCCGCTCGTCTGGTCTACCTGAGATTCGCCTGTCTCAAGACCCACAGTTAGTTTTTATTCGTTCCCTCGGAGAGATTGATCAGCCACTGCGTTGCGGTGAGGCAGTCCGGTCTTGGGGGTTTCCCCCATGAGGAACTGCCGAACCCGAAGGGGGGTTCCCCCCGTTGTAGCATGTGGCGTTGTTCCGTTAGATGTAGCCAATTCGGCTGCTGGATTCCCTGGACTCTTGCCGATAATATACAATTTTTCGGCGGGAATAAGCTCCAGTGAGGTCAGGGGTTATGTGTTGCGCCCTTGCCTCGTAGTAAGTCGCTTTTCTAGGCTCTGTTTCATCGTAGGAACTCCCTATTAGCGCCAGTGTCAACCCGCAACGGTCGTCTGATTGCGCCCTGTTCCCAGCTTCACTCTACAAGAACCGAGCTTGTTCGGTGTGGGCAGATGAGGAGTCAATTCTGAGTCTGAATGGCAAGACTTGCACTTGCATCTGACCGAGAGTTCAACCTTTTGATGACAGTAATCTGCTGTCAGGCTGGCTTAGTTATGTACGGGCTGATTACCGTGATTCACTAAGCAACGAATCGCACTTGTATTCTCCGTTAAAATGTCCCCAATGCCGCCATTTGAATGTTACATTCGGTGGCCCTGAGAAAACTTCCACTACTTCCCAAGGGAATCCTTGGGGAAATGTTGTGTGGAAGACTTTTGCGGATGATTCAAAGCTTTCTTCTGAAGCCTTGTAATGTTCTGAATCAGCCATAAATAAATTGTAAGTACCTTGGGCTGATAAATCTGCTGCGGTGTACTCTACTCCACCATTGCTACTCACGCGAAAGTTGTCATTCACAATAGACAACCACTCTTGCGGGTTAGCTTTGAAGGATACCTCCATCTCTAAGGTTCGCACCAAGTTTTGCACGATCGCTTCCAATGTACCTTCAAGGTGATTGTAGATACTTTCTTGGGCGAGATTCTCTTTGGAACGGGAATAATCAGGCGGTGTCTGATAGCGCCACTCGACATCAGTGCTTTCTGCTATCACCTGATCCCGATCCTGTACCCAAAGCGGCAGGTTGTTAGATTGTGTTGCGCTCATAGAAGTTTTTGCTGAAGATTTGATCCCAATTTCTAGATTTCGCAGTGACAACCCCTCTAAATGTGGGGGAATGGGGACTGAGGA
>NZ_JABXKM010000222.1 GCF_017115025.1 Nostoc sp. NOS(2021)
GCTCCCCTGCCCCTCTGCCCCGCGTCCCTCTTACCACTGGGCGATCGCATCTTGAATTGCTGCCCGTGCTTCTGATAGAGATTGGGTACGGGCAGCATCTCCTGCATTCAAGCTATTAGCGTTGATAAATTGAATGTCTGTAAGCCCAATAAAGCCGAAAATCGCCCGCAGGTATGGTTCTTGGAAGTCATAGGCAGCAGCAGGGGATGTTGCACTATAGTCACCGCCGCGAGCTGTGATGACAACTGCCTTTTTACCCTCAACTAAACCTCTATAACCGCCTTGAGCATCTATAGCAAAAGTCCGGTTAGGGCGAACGATTTGGTCTATGTAAGCCTTGAAAGTGGAAGGTATATTAAAGTTATACATTGGCACTCCAAAAACGTAGCGATCGGCAGCCAAAAACTCATCAATCAGTTCGTCAGAAATCCTGATTGCCTCAGTTAATTCTGGGGTATGGGTTTCTGGTGGTGAAAATGATGCTGCAACCCAAGGTTCATCAACGTGAGGAACTGGGTGATGCCCTAAATCTCGATAGGCGATCGCATCTTCGGGATGTGCTGCTTTCCAACCACTGGCGAATTCCTTAGATAGTTCTCTGGAGTGCGATCGTTCAGCACGGGGGCTGGAATCAATATGTAGAATGTTTACCACCAAATATCTCCTGATTAGCTAGGATTTACTGCTTTGACTTTTTTTGAGTCTAAATTTCAAAGCATTACATCAGATACTAAAAGTAAGTAGTTACCAAAGTAAAGTAGTTACCATAAAGTAACTGTAGAAAATTTTGGCTAACTTATCGATGTCTGTCTCTAAAAATCCTGATGCTTGCCCAATCAGTATTCTGATGTCCTTACTATCAGGACCCTGGACAATGTATATACTGTGGGTGTTATGTAATAGTGGGCCTACTCGCTTTGGTGGATTGAAGCACTTAGTCGAGGGCATTTCCACCAAAGTTCTAACAGAAAGACTGAGGATGCTTGAGACAGCAGAGATTATTTATCGCCAGTATGAACCAACTGTTCCACCCCAAGTAACTTACGGTCTGACAGAACGTGGTCAGGAACTCATTGAAATCCTTCATAAACTCAATGCACTTGCTGAACGCTGGTATGGCAGGGAACAACAGGAACATAGTAACAGTAATGTTTAACTGATTGCTTGAATGTAATCTCTGAGATCAATAAACTCACCAGGTAGATCGAAGAATCTTATAAAGATACCGACATGAATATGTCTCCCGTGCAGTTTGCGGATGACAGTCGGTTCGTAGACTAGTTTTGGTCGGAAATTGCTCAATGACGCAATCGGGCAGACACCAAGGATCTGTCGATGCTTGCGGCGATGACGACCAACAACTAGAGCCTTTTTGTTCATACCCCAGAATACATTGTAGATGTACAGCAATTGACCTTCCGAAAAAGAATGCGTCGATTTTTGGACATTGGCAGCAACCAGAGGAATGTTGTCCTTGGTCGGGTCAATGTCGAGTAATGTATCACCACAGAAGTAGTCAAGCAGAATCTCATTGATCTTCTTGATGTGTTGTTCCTGCATAGAAGGCGTATTTTTATAAAAAGCTGGGGGAAATGTAAAAAAGCCGATGGAAAATACATCGGCTTTGCTAACAATATTCAACAGATGAATACTCTACTATTCCTGAATTGCGGCTGCTTTGGCAGGAAACTGAATTCTGGGATCTGGCATGAAATTGTATCTCAAGTACAATCCTCCCCAGACAAACAGGATAATTAACAACGTACCAATACCAAGGGGACTGGGAAGCCAGAAAACAGCTTCAATGTGGTTTAGCTCACCAGGCTGGAGTTTCCACACTAGTTGATTGCCATTTTTTTCTGGCTCTATTGCAGTTTCAGTTAGTTGAATGTTTTTGGCTCCCCAAGGAGTCTTCAAGCTAAATTCCAAATCAAGAATTGAACCAGCATTAGCCAAGACATTACCTTTGCTGGCAATTAGAGACAGCGATCGCAAATCCAAATCATAAATCAACCGATTTCGGACTAAAAGTAAAAAATTGTTCTCCTCCAAGAGTACGTTTGATTCAATTTTCGGCAGTTCTGAATCAGATTCGCTCTGCACAGTCTCAGAGGATTGATTCGCACGGGAGTTAAAAAATCCGTTGAACTTCTCTTGCAATTCCCTACCACTGCTAAAAGGAATTGTGACGATGATTTCTTCTTGGGAAACTCGTTGCGCTTTACCCTCAAGTTGACGGGCGCGGCGTTCTATGGTGTTCAACCATTCGTAAACATAATCGCCGCTAAAACTGGTTAGCCGTTCTCCCAACTTAATATGCTGTACTACTTCGCCACTATTTGAATTATCAAAATTAACGCCCACATCGTACTTCACACAGCCAGACAGTAGCAGGGATGTTAACAGCACTACCCACAGAATCGGATTTCGGATGGGAAAAACGCGGTTCATTCGATTTCGACCATTCAGTGGTGAGAGAAATTTCATTTTTGCCAACACAAAACTAAATGGTCTGATTAACCACAAGAAAATCTTTCCGAAAATTGAAGAAGTTGAAACCATAAATCTCCCCAAAAGTCAACATATTTTGGATTTTAAATTTTGGATTTTGGATTGACCTCACCGATAAACGGATGAAGCTCGAAGATTTTAAATTTTGGATCAGAGGATTTGTGTCACCCACAAGGGTGAAAGCGCGTATCAGGACGTTAGTCCGCCATGAACCAAAAGATTCTTTAATCTAAAATCTAAAATCCAAAATCCAAAATTGTTATCAGCCAGGGGTTCCTGAAAAATTCAACCAAAGCAAGTACGAGATGGTTAAACCAATGGCAATTAGCGCCACCCAGATAAAGCGATTATCTCTGGTATTGACCTGACTGAGGTCAACGAATTCTGTCTCGGTAGGTTTAGGCTTCTGCTGCACAGAAGATTTAGTAGACTTAGCAGCTACAGAAATTTTGAGTTCATTATCGGATAGTGTGGCCAAATCAGGGATTTGGGTCATCCATTCGCTGGGTCTTTTCAGCTTTGGTGCTTTTAAGATGTAAAGCATCTGTCGCGCTTGTTTGCTGGTTTCAAAATGGGGATGGCGTTTGAGTCTTTCGCAAAGAGCGATCGCATCATCCGTGCGTCCAGCCGCTTCATAAGCTGTCACTAGATGAATTTCTACTTCCCCCCCAAGGCGAGAATTACGAGCTAACAGGGCGCTGGCCTTTTCTAGATTTTCTACGGCTTCGCGGTATTGCCCATTTTCAAAGGCAAATTTTCCTGTCTGGTAGCGGGTTTTAGCAATTTCTAAACTTTCTGCACTCACGTCTTATATACAAATCAGCACTGTTTTTATTTTGCCAATGCCAGCAATGTTTTTGGAATCTTTTCAAAAGCTGGCAATCTGAAATTGGATAAACTTCTAAAATTTTAACTAAGTAGCTGCGACTATTTTCTGATTAAAAATTCCGGTTATCAAATGCAGGTGAGCAAATTATGCTGAAAATCAAGCATTCGCAACTGAATTGGCTCTTAGGAGGCATGACTTTAGCAGTTATGGGTGTAAGCATTGCTCCAGCTTCCGCCCAGCGTGTGATGGTGATTGATGGCGCTTATGGAGTCACGCGATCGCCTGCTGTTGGTTCCTTTACTTATGGTAGTCCGACTCCTACAGATAAGCCTGTAGACTCATATCTTGCACCTCACCGTACAAACCCGTAAAAGGCAAATAAAGAGTACAAA
>NZ_JABXKM010000009.1 GCF_017115025.1 Nostoc sp. NOS(2021)
CCCCATGCCCAATGCCCCAAGTCAGTATTTTCCCGGTGTTTCTTCACAGAATCTTCATATAAAAAATGGTGACAACCCGCATACCTAAAATGATATGCTGTGGTAAGTAGATGCACCCTGATGATCTGGAGAGCTGCCTAAGTAGCTCTCTTTTTTATTTTATTTTTGTGGTATTTACGGTTAACTTTATAATAATATTAAAAATAATTTCCAAAAAATAAGTATTAACCCTTAGATTATAAATTATAGAGTGTACCAAGTAGATGCACCGTGATGATCTGGAGAGCGACCCAAGTGGCTCTCATTTTTTGCTTTTGTCTTTCGTCATAAGAAAGGTAAAAACAATTATGCCAATCGCCAACTAGTGCATTATTATTGCCATCAGTAAATAAACTCACAATAAAAGGGACTGGGAAGCAGAGGAAGTAGAGCGAAACTATTGAAGAAGAATGCAGAATCCAGAATCCAGAATCCAGAATTCACCAATCTTTCAGTCGGGGATTCAGCGCAAAGTGCGGTCTTGGGGTCTCCCCAAGAGGAGCAACTTTGTAAGAGAGACCCGCGACTTTCTTGTTGACCACAAAACTAGAATTTTTGGTGGGGGTGCAAAAACTCCGATTATTCATCCGCTTTTTCGCAGAGAATTCATTCTGAATTCTGACTCCTGACTCCTGAATTCTGTTCGATAACTCCTAACTCAGCACTTTTGGAAAGCACAAATTGACCTATCCAACCTGATAGTTATAAGGAAGAATAATGGCAGAAGATTGGCAAAAAATAACGGGTGGCATCACAGCACCAAGGGGGTATCAGGCGGCGGGAATTACCGCAGGATTGAAACCTTCGGGGTTGCCAGATTTAGCTTTGATATTTTCAGAGGTAGAAGCGATCGCAGCTGGTGTATTTACCACCAGCCAAGTTAAAGCTGCCTGTGTAGAATATTGTCGCCAACGCTTGCAAGCTAAACATAGCGCTCGCGCCATCCTCTGCAACGCCGGACAAGCAAATGCGGCTACAGGGACTCAAGGCTACCTTGATGCTTCAGAATCTGCTATGGCAGTAGCCCAAGCATTGAACATCTCGTCTGAATCTGTGTTATTGGCTTCCACTGGCGTGATTGGTCAAAGAATTAAGATGGATGCTTTGCGAAGTGGAATTCCCAAGGTAGTAGCAGCACTCTCAGAAACAGGCTCAGATGCCGCCGCCGGAGCAATTATCACTACAGACTTGGTAACAAAATCCATTGCTCTAGAGACAACTATAGGCGATCGCCCGGTACGAATTGGTGGCATTGCCAAAGGTTCCGGTATGATACATCCCAACATGGCAACCATGCTGGCATTTGTGACTTGTGATGCTGTAGTTTCGCCTCACCTTTGGCAGCAAATGTTAGCAAGGGCGGCTGATAGAAGCTTTAATTCCATTACCGTAGATGGTGATACTAGCACCAACGACAGCTTAATTGCCTTGGCAAACGGTCAATCTCGCACTCCAGCAATTACAGAATGGGGTGCAGAAGCAGAGAAATTAGAGGCAATGTTAACAGCAGTTTGCCAGCATTTAGCCAAAGCGATCGCTCGTGATGGTGAAGGCGCAACCTGCCTAATTGAAGTGGAAGTGACAGGCGCCCATGACGAACTCTCAGCTAGGCAAATAGCCAAAACCATCGCTGGTTCATCCTTAGTTAAATCTGCAATCTTTGGACGTGACCCCAACTGGGGACGCATCGCCGCCGCCGGAGGACGTGCAGGTGTGCCCTTTGAGCAAGAGAACCTGCAAATTAAGCTAGGGAATTTTTTAATGTTAGAAAATGGTCAACCTCTGCAATTTGACCGTGCAGCAGCGAGTGCTTATTTGAAAAAAGCAGCAGGGGGTGCTTATCTCCAACAGGATACGGTGTTAATCTCCGTTAATGTTGGCAATGGTTATGGTTCAGGTAAAGCTTGGGGTTGTGATTTGAGTTACGACTATGTGAGGATTAACGCCGAATATACTACGTGAACTACTCCAACTAGGCTTTAATCTAAAATCCCCATGCAAAACCGCACTTTAAGAGGAACATACATCGGACAACCTTTAGCCACTCAAATCCCCGTCCTTTTTAACCGCTTTGCCCATGATCACGTAGGTTAAGCTAATCGTCATTCTCCTAAGTTCTGACTCTAAAAAATGGTTCCTTCCAGACGAGTTTATTTATTGTTGGTTTTGGGTATAGCGATCGCCCTGATCCTATCCCTTTTTCTCAACATTACAGCAGCGATCGCCATCACTTTACTATTTGATGCGATCGTTCTCGGATTGATGGTTGTAGATGGTTTACAGGTGCGGCGTTCTCGCGTGCAAATTAGCCGCGAATTACCGTCACGATTATCCATTGGGCGGGATAATCCAGTGGTGCTGAAAGTGACATCGCCAAATACTAACGCCCTAATTGAAATCTGCGACTACTACCCAACAGGGTTTGGCATATCTGCACCCGCACTCCGGGCTATTGTTCCCAATAACAGCACCCAGGAATTGACGTATACCGTCAAGCCGACACAACGGGGAGAGTTTCCTTGGGGAAATATTCAAGTCCGACAGTTGGGACTTTGGGGATTAGCTTGGGATGATTGGCAAATTCCCCAAAGTCTGCCAGTGAAAGTTTATCCTGATTTAGTGGGATTGCGATCGCTCACAATTCGTCTGACACTGCAATCATCGGGATCAATGCGCCAATCTCGCAAAACTGGTATTGGTACAGAGTTTGCCGAACTGCGGAACTATCGCACTGGTGACGATTTGCGGTTTATTGATTGGAAAGCTACCGCCCGTCGGGTTGGGGCGTATAGTAATGCAATGCCACTGGTGCGGGTTTTGGAACCAGAACAGGAACAAACATTACTTATCTTGCTCGATCGTGGCCGGTTGATGACGGCAAAAGTGCAGAGTTTGCAGAGATTTGACTGGGGAATGAATGCAACTTTATCCTTAGCTTTGGCGGGATTACATCGAGGCGATCGCGTGGTAGTTGGTGTATTTGACCGCCAGATGCATACGTGGATTCCCCCAGAACGTGGTCAACATCATTTAAATCAGCTAATTGATCGCCTAACTCCAATTCAACCAGTGTTATTTGAATCTGATTATTTGGGGGCGGTGACAAATGTTTTGCAGCGTCAAACTCGCAGGGCGCTTGTAGTCGTGATTACCGACTTAGTTGATGTCACCGCCTCTACAGAACTCTTGGCCGCACTCTCCAAGCTAGCACCCCGCTATCTCCCGTTTTGCGTGACTCTGCGAGATCCGCAAGTTGATCGTCTGGCACACACCTTCACAGATGATGTTACAGATGCTTATGCCCGTGCAGTGGCACTCGATTTATTAATGCAACGACAAGTAGCATTTGCCCAGTTGAAACAAAAAGGTGTATTGGTACTAGATGCACCAGCAAATCAAATTGCCGATCAGTTAGTTGAGCGATATCTGCAACTCAAAGCGCGAAATCAACTTTAGCGGCGTTGCATTGATTAATCGGATGGGAGATGCTTAAAATAGTACTTCCAAATCCGTGCCGCTTAGGAACGTGGATTAAATAAAATGCAAAACTTTATCCTATATCTAGCTTCCCTCTCCTTTATAAGGAGAGGGATTGAGGGTGATATCATGTCCGGGTAATTAGTTGTTATTCCCATAGTCATTGCACCCCACCCCTTAATCC
>NZ_JABXKM010000232.1 GCF_017115025.1 Nostoc sp. NOS(2021)
GGGGAGGGGGTTGGGGGTGGGGTTCTTGTACCTCACTCAAGCGAGAACCGCTATACTATCACTTATCAACAAAGCGATCGCTCGGAATTATCAATAACTCAATCTCATCTTGCATAAGTGAGTTTAATCAAGCTAAAAACTTTTTATCTTACCAGAAAATAATTTTGTAAGAGGTCTAATGGAAACCCTTCCTATCAAAATTTCCGATGAAACCCTGCGGGATGGAGAACAACAAGCAGGCATTTTCTTCTCTTACCCAACTAAACAACAACTAGCCCATCTAATTGCCCAAACGGGAGTAGATAGACTAGCCATCATGCCCTGTGTTTGTGAGCAAGAAGAAGAGCTAATCAAATCATTAGTATTAGAGGGATTGGATAGTCTGGTCGCTGCTTGTACCTTAATGGGAAAGCAGCACATTGATCAAGCCAAAATGTACGGAGTTAAGCACATCATCCTTTTCTACGGCCTTTCTGATCGATTGCTCTTTCTAAGAGATCCTCAGATTCGTCTGTTGAACGAGTTTAAAGGAAAAACTATTGATGACGATATCCCAGCAAAAGTAATCGATAGAATTCGCCAAAACGCCATTAATCTAATTGTCGAAAATTTGCGCTATGCCACTACGGTTGCTGGACTCACCGTAGACTTTGCCGCCGAGGATGCCTCAAGAGCCGATTTTGATTTTTTAGTGGAATGTATCCGCTCATGCAGCCCTTATCTCGAACACTTTATGCTCTGTGATACAGTCGGAGTCCTCAGTCCAGAAAAGAGCTATATCTGGGTTAACGACCTGCTCCAACGTACAACAGGGGTTGCTTTCGGAGTACACTACCACAATGATATGGGCTTGGCTCTCGAAAATACTCTCCAGTCCGTCATGGCCGGAGCGACTTTAGTATCGGGTACGTTTTGCGGGATTGGGGAACGAGCCGGAAATGTTGCCATCGAGCAGGTGTTAAATGGGTTGCGAGTCCGCTTCGGAATTGAAGTCAAGGGGATTAATTATGATGCGATCGCCGCCGTGACTGATTACATTGAGCAATTAGGAGTTCGTCCAGCCGCACCTTACTCTCAAACTGCTCAACGCCACGAATCAGGTATTCATGTCAATTCTTTGTTTTGCGATCCTCAAAGCTATGCTGCTTTCCCTTACAACACTATAGAGGTTCTCTTCGGCAAATGGAGTGGAGTCAGTAATTTTCAATATCTATTTGAAAAGCAACTGCAAAATCCTCAACCAAGGAAACAATATGAAAAAATGCGTTCAGTGATTAAATCTCTTGCTGTTGAGCAAGAACGTTATTTTACAGCCAAGGAGGTATTGGAATTATGGCGAAATGGAGTCTTTAAATAATCCATATTGTCGTGTAGTAGTTCGCTGCTCTCGTAGGGTGCGAAAAATATCTACAATCTACATCCCACAGCGAAAGCATATAGGTTTTGTTTGCAAATTACTGTAAAAAACCTAAAAGCATTGCCAAACAAAGGATGTAGTTAATATAGTAAAATACCAAATTATTCAGTCAGCATCAAGAGTCTCAATTGATTTTTACAAAATGCAATCCAAAACTGTTCTTAATAAAACCATAACGAAGACTCCTTCGGCTTTTACTCAATTTTGGGAGGATATCAAAGCGATCGCAGGGCCTTATTGGTATCCGACAGAGGCATGGGGAAGGGCATTTTCAGACGTGATTCGTGCATGGGGAATGCTCTTTATCCTGATATTATTAATCATCGCACTCGTGGCTGTAACTGCCTTTAATAGCTTCGTTAGTCGCTATTTAGTCGATGCGATCGTTGAAGATAAAGATTTTACTAAATTTGTGAATACGTTATTGGTTTATGGCGCTGCCCTGATCTGTGTAACACTCTTAGTAGGATTGTCTAAATTTGTCAGGAAACAAATTGCTCTTGATTGGTACGAATGGCTCAATAATCAGATTTTAACAAAATATTTTGGCAATCGTGCTTATTATAAAATCAACTTTAAATCTGATATTGATAACCCAGATCAACGTCTGGCACAAGAAATCGAACCCATTCCCAGAAATGCTCTTAATTTTTCAGCTACTTTCTTAGAAAAAGTGCTAGAAATGACAGTTTTTATAATAATTGTCTGGTCAATTTCCCAATTTGTTGCAGTTTGTTTAATTGCTTATACGATCGTAGGCAATGTGATTGCTGTTTACTTGACTCAAGAATTGAATAAGATTAGTCAAGAAGAACTCGAATTTAAAGCTGACTACAATTATGCACTGACTCATGTTCGGAATCACGCTGAATCAATCGCTTTTTTTCGGGGAGAAAACCAAGAATCAAATATAATTAAAAGAAGATTTAGTAATATCCTAAAAAATGCAAAACGCAAAATTAATTGGGAGAGAAACAAGGATATTTTTAGCAGAGGATATCAGGCTGTTATCCAAATATTTCCATTTATAGTACTCGGCCCTTTACAGATTAGAGATGAGATTGATTTTGGACAAGTTGGCCAAGCTAGTTTAGCTTGCAATCTGTTTGCTAATGCTCTGGCAGAATTAATCAATGAATTTGGAACTTCTGGACGATTTTCCACTTATGTTGAGCGTTTGGGTGAGTTTTCAGATGCGTTAGAATTTGTTACCAAACAGCCAGAGAATGTAAGTACTATTAAAACAATCGAAGAAAACCATCTCGCTTTTGAGAATGTCACTTTACAAACGCCCAACTATGAGCAGGTGATTGTTGAAGATTTGTCACTTTCTGTTCAACCTGGAGAAGGTTTATTGATTGTTGGCCCCAGTGGTCGAGGTAAAAGTTCTCTATTGAGAGCGATCGCAGGTTTGTGGAACGCAGGGAATGGTCGTCTGGTGCGACCTCCCTTAGAAGAAGTGTTGTTTTTGCCCCAACGTCCTTACATAATCTTAGGAACTTTGCGCGAACAGTTGCTTTATCCTAATACAAATCGTCAAATGAGCGACGCAGAACTCAAAGAAGTTTTGCAACAAGTTAACCTGCAAAACTTGCTGAGTCGAGTGGATGGTTTTGATACTGAAGTTCCTTGGGAAAATATATTATCCTTGGGAGAACAACAACGTCTTGCATTCGCACGACTATTAGTTACTCGTCCTAGCTTTACTATATTAGATGAAGCAACGAGTGCTTTAGATTTGAAAAATGAAGGGAATTTATATCAACAATTACAATTAACGAAAACAACTTTTATCAGTGTTGGACATAGAGAAAGTTTGTTTAATTATCATCAATGGGTTTTGGAACTTTCACAAGATTCTAGTTGGCAACTTGTGACCGTGCAAAATTATCGCCTTCAAAAAGCAAAAGAAATTGTCACTCATCCCCCCGAAAATACTGAAATCACAATAGATGTTTTACCCAATAATGAATCCCAAAGTCAACCAGAAATCTCGACAGAGATAGGCATAATCGTAGGTCTTTCTCATAAGGAAATGCAGACATTAACAGACTCTACTATTAACACTATCAGAAGCAAGGCTAGCCTTGGAAAGTCCATTACTACTAATGATGGCTTTACCTACCGCTATGACAAAGATCCGAAAGTGTTGAAATGGGTGAGAGTTTAGCCAATACGGTTCGCATAAGACTTGATCCCCCCAACCCCCCTTAAAAAGGCTACGGTGTATACACAAGTCGAATTACCCCCCTTAATCC
>NZ_JABXKM010000341.1 GCF_017115025.1 Nostoc sp. NOS(2021)
GGCTTATTTTAAGTAAGTTGTAGTTTTGTTGAGAAAGATCCGGGTAATGGATAGCCTACAAGGGAAGGGGAGTAAGATTCAAAGCCTCTGTCCTTTTAGGAGAGAGGTTTGGAGAGAGGTCAAAATCTATTGCATATAAACGAAAACCCCTTTATGTAATACCAATTATCCCAAATAAAGCTAGAATTACAGACCTATAAATCCCGATTAAAATTGACTTTCTTAATTACGAATTACGAATTACGAATTACGAATTAGTATAAAACATGCTTTCCTCCGCTATCCTTTTTGATTTAGATGGGACATTAACAGATCCTAAACTTGGGATTACTGGCTGCATTCAATATGCTCTATCTGAACTCGGTTACAAACCACCGAATGCTGATGAATTGCATTGGTGTATTGGCCCACCACTGAAAGACAGCTTTTCACATTTACTCAAGACCTTAGATGACACAGTAATTGAACAGGCTATTTCACTGTATCGTCGTCGCTTTGCCACTATTGGATTATTTGAAAACTCCCTTTATCCCCAGATTCCAGAAATCCTAAAAGCCATTCGTTTTGCTGGTTATAAAACTTTTGTTGCGACTTCCAAACCATACATTTATGCTACGCAGATTATTGAATATTTTGACTTATCGTTGCTTTTTGATGGTGTTTATGGTAGTGAACTTGACGGAAGTCGAAGCATAAAAGGCGACTTAATTCACCATATTTTATTAACAGAAAAACTTTTACCCTCTACTGTGGTGATGGTAGGCGATCGCTCACATGACATCATTGGAGCCAAGCACCATCACATTACTTCAATTGGCGTTACCTATGGTTATGGAACTGAGGAGGAATTAAAAGCTCACGGTGCTGACTTCATTGCCCATTCTCCAAGTGATATTCCCAAATTAATAATTCGTAAATAATGCCACCATCATTAACACTTTTCCATAGTTTACTTCTGTTTAGTACCGCTTTCATTGCAGGCGGGTTAAACGCTGTAGCGGGTGGTGGAAGCTTTATCACGTTTCCAACTCTCATCTTTACGGGTGTACCCCCGATCGCAGCTAATGCCACCAATAATACAGCTATATGGGTGGCTTCCCTAGCCAGTGCTGGAGCATATCGTCAAGATTTGGGCATTGAGCGGCGAGATTTTTTAGTTCTATGTGGTGTGAGTTTAGTTGGTGGCATGATAGGCTCCATAGCCTTGTTATATACATCGCCAGACGTTTTTCAAAAATTGATTCCCTATCTGTTACTGCTGGCAACACTTGTATTTACCTTTGGCGAACCGTTCAAAAACTGGTTGCAGCGTCAAAGTCAGAATACATCACCTGAGTCTGTACCACTATTTAATTTGGTACTGGCTCAACTAGCGATCGCAATCTATGGCGGTTTCTTCGGCGCAGGTTTAGGGATTTTAATGCTGGCAACTCTGACATTTTTAGGTATCAAAAGTATTCACAAAATGAATGCTTTTAAGACATTTTTAGGGAGTTGTATCAATGGTATTGCGATTATTCCATTTATTTTTGCAGGTGTGATTGCTTGGCATCAAGCTATTTTGATGGCAGTAGGTGGCTCTCTCGGTGGTTACTTAAGCGCCCATTATGCTCGTAAACTTGAACCGCACCTAATTCGGAAATTTGTCATGATTGTTGCCTTCAGCATGACTGCCTACTTTTTTATTCACGGTTAATAACTGAGAACTACTCAGGGGTGATGTATGAAAGCATCAAAAAAATCACAGGTCATGCTTCGTGCTTTTGATTCCAGAAATTTTCGCCTGTACTACATAGGTCAGGCAATTTCTCTGATTGGTACGTCAATGACTCAAGTGGCTACTAGTTGGCTTGTATATCGCCTCACCGATTCCGCTTGGTTGCTGGGTCTGGTGGGTTTTGCCAGCCAAATTCCCACGCTTGTGTTGATTCCTTTGGGTGGAATCGTCGCCGATCGCTGGAATCGTCATCAAATTCTGCTGGTTGCCCAGATTTTGGGGATGCTTCAATCTTTAGCTCTGACGTGGCTAGCCCTAAGCGGTACGATTAATATCGAGTACATTGCAATTCTTGGTGTGCTGCAAGGGATTATCAACGCCTTCGATATTCCGACTCGGCAGGCATTTCTTCCCGAAACAGTTGCTAAGGAAAATCTTGGTAATGCCCTTGCCTTGTACTCTTCCCTGGTGAGTGTGACGAGTATGGTAGGCCCTGCGATCGCAGGTTTGTTGATTGTGGCGCTGGGATCGGGGCTGTGTTTCCTGATTGATACTATCAGTTACATTGCCGTAATTATTGCCCTCTTAGTAATGCAGCTTGCCCCTAAAAAAGTCGTTATTTCCACACGCAAACCTTTAGAAGAATTGAAAGCTAGTTTTAACTATGCCTTTGGGTTTTTGCCAATTCGATCTGTCTTGATTGGTTCAGCTTTAGTCTGTTGCGTATGGGGATTTTACTTAGCTTTGGGGCCGATTTTTGCCAAAGACATTTTGCAAGGCGGCCCTAACACCTTCGGCTTCTTGATGACAGCTTCCAGTTTGGGAACCTTAGCAGGTGGTATCTATTTAACTAAACATAGCAATGTACTGGAATCGGGTAAAGTTCTAGCATTGGGTATAGGTTTTATGGGAATAAGCTTGATTGTCTTTGCCCTATCCCGTGTATTCTGGCTTTCGCTACTCTCATTATTTGCAGCTGGTTTCGGCTTTATTTTGCAGATAATTGCCGGACGTACTCTGCTTCAGTTGTTGGTGAGCGATGAAAATCGGGGACAAATTACAGGTCTTTACGTTATGGCATCTACAGGCGCAGTACCTATAGGAAACTTAATAGCTGGCGCACTAGCAAGTAAAATTGGTAGTAGCAATACTGTCATCCTTGGTGCAAGTATTTGTGTTGCAGGCTCAATTTTCTTTATGCAGCAAATCTCCGCCTTCAGTAATCTGGTTCGTCTGAATCTACATGCTGAAGGATCTTAAAAGAAAAATAGCTCTGACTATTTGAAAGAGTGCATAATCAGCCATAATACCAAAAATTGGTAACAACAATGACTACTATAAATGACCCTACTGTTGTAACTGAAGTAACCGATTTGTACCTCAAGTATGAAGAAGCCCTTGGTAATAACAATTTGGAGGTGATGGATAGCTTGTTTTGGGATGCGCCCGAAGTAGTGCGGTTTGGGATCACAGAAAACCTGTATGGCGGCGAGGAGGTTCGTAACTTTCGTCAGAATCGACCAAACCCAAAAATAGAGCGAGAAATCTCGAATCTCAAGGTTGTGACCTTTGGGAAAGATGCAGCAACAGTGACTTTAGAATTTCGCCGCAATATTAATGGTGTAGAACGTTTCGGGCGACAAAGCCAGACTTGGTACAGGTTTACCGAAGGATGGAAAGTGGTTTCAGCCCATGTTTCATTATTGCCAGTGTGAATTTCAATATGACTAGCATTACCGAAATTGCCCCAGATATCTATCGATGACAACCTATCCCATCACATCTAGTCCATCATTAGTGCAACAGGCTGAATTTCTGGCTGCACAACTTGAGTTTACCCAATCCTCACTCCCGGAAGTTGGTCGCCTGTTGCACGTCCTCACCAGCCACATTACACCTGACTTTTCCCGTTAAGTTGTGAAAGGCTTACGGGTAAAGGATTTTAGAAACAG
>NZ_JABXKM010000240.1 GCF_017115025.1 Nostoc sp. NOS(2021)
ATTACTTTACTCATAGATTATACTGTTTGTCCTAACCACCTTGGCGATTGCTATAACTTTGGAATTAATTCCATCATTACTTGTTCAAATATCGATGCTGGAAACTCTAGAAATCGCTTAGACAATGCTTGTTGCGATACAGAAGCTGCTTTGCACAATCAACTTGTCTTCTCGATTTAATAACCGATGTAACTCCCGCACCGATGGTACTTGTCGCCACAGTAGTGTTAATACTGCTGCCACCATTAGAGGTAAACCCAGAATTCGGTCGCGTAGTCCCAACTGCTGGTAATACGACAGTTGATTGTATACCAGTGGTGTTAATAGCTCTTCCATCCGCGCGGCGATTACTTCGTTTTCTGGCGCTGGCATGTTTCTATCCCGCTTGTGGTCTGGGTTTCCGACTCTTGGATTTCCCATCATTTTTTCCCTTGCTGCACCTGTTGACAAGCTTACCTTTTTCTTAAGTTGTCACCAATAGTCTGAGACTGGGAACGCACGTCGTTGGGGCTGCCGCCTCCCTTGCTAGCGGCAGAGCCGCAATGAGCAGCATTTCCAGCCAAAGGCTGGAAACGAGGTTTTAAAAGGGTTTTAACTTAAGTTGACACCAAGGGGCTGTGTTATCACCCTACAAACCTTTACCCCTCTTCTGTCATTCTCCGAAAACATTTGCCATTTCTGGATTCTAGAGCTTTTGTATAGCAAGCGTAGGCGTAGCCCGCCGCAGGCATCGCGCGATTCTTTTCTAATAACAAATACAAGACCCATTTTTTTCTAATAGTATAGCTTGTATTGATTGCCTCATCAGGCTTCTAGCGATCGGCCTCCCGGAGAGTGACAGAAGAGGGGTATAAGGTTCATCTATTTCAATATCAATGTACAGGTTTAAATCTGAGTCAATATAGGCAAAGTCAGAAGTGTAATGATAACCTTCACTGTATCTAGGATTTTGAACTTTTAATTGGGTTTGAATTTTGTCAGGAAAATAACGTTTGAGGCAATTACCAAATTGTTCTTCCCTTCTTCCTGTTAGCGCCGTGCTGCCATTACCATCCTGCGGTACAGTTTGGTTTAATACTTGCAGCAGCAGCTTGTAGCGAAACTCAGCTACTCGTTCAGGACTCTGGGTGGCTTTTACTTCCTCATAATGCTGGCGCTTCTTTTTTTCGTAAATTTCTACCTTCTTGGGATAGGTTACTACCTCACGATCATGTTTCTGCTTCCGTTGAGGGTAGGTTGTGATTTGATGCCATGCCTGGGCTGCGATCGCTCCTGCTGTTACCAAAAACAACAATAACCCTGACACTGTTCCACTTTGAGAGGCTATGGCAACGCTAGGCACGGTGGCGACGGTTGCCTCAACAGCAATAACTGTTGTATTCAGTTTCTGCGGTTCTGCTCCTGGTTGCTGAGGTAACGGTTCTGTGAATATGAATATGGGTTTTGGTGGCTGGGCTGATTTGACTTTCTCAATTTCCCCTGGAATCAGAATTATTGGATATTGACTCATAAATGTAATCTGTGCAGTAGGTTAAGCAAGCGATCGCTATTTTTCCTCTAAGAATGGGAGCGATAAGCCTAACGGCATGGCTGGCGCTTACCGCAATTTTCTGGATTTTGTACTTGAGTAGTGTGTGTTGAAATAAACCTATTTCACTTTTTAATTTTGGCTCTTCTAAAAATACACTCATAAATTCCTCTACTGGAAGAATCTTCACCAGCTAATGCTCTGCGTGCAAAGACTAATTCCCATTTATCCTCTCCCAGTTGATTTATACTTGTATCAAAAGTAGTGTCCTCAAAACTTTCAATTCGATATTCCCATTCTACAGTTTTGGGTTGTTGTTCCCACCAGAGGTTAAAAACCAGTATCCCTAATATTCCTCCCAGAAATACAGTGTTAATTATTTTCCGGAATTGAACTAAAATATTGAATACATTAAACTTGTTTGATTTAGTTTTTGAATTTTCAGGAGAAGTTTGTGTGTTAAGAACAGGCGTTGCTAATATCTGATTATCTGGTAAATTAATAGTTTGCCGCCAATCTGGATGCTTACTACCAGTTATCTGTCCACGAATATACACCCTTTTAATTTTTGCTAAATTTAATTTAGCTACAGCTTTTTGAACATAATCAACAAAAAATGATTGTTCTGGAACTTCTTTAGATTCAGCAGTTATGGTGAGGCTAAGCTGATACGCAGCTAAATTTAATAAACAGCATTACCTTTATTTTTAATCTTGCGATCGCATGAATTGAATGGTAACAAGCACACATCAGTCGATAAAAATAGCAACTTGGGTTATTAGGAACAAAGTCAATAGGTGGAGATATAGACATGATCAATCGACGCACTTTCACGGCTACGGCTGTTGCTGGAGGCGCGATCGCGCTCCTTGGTCTTTCCAGGAAGAAAGTCCAAGCGCAGGCTGACATCACCGCCCGCAACATAGTCCTGGTTCACGGTGCCTACGCAGATGGCTCCTGTTGGTCTGAAGTGATTAGACGCCTGCAAAAAGCTGGACTCAAGCCGACTGCGGTGCAGAATCCACTGACATCGCTGGCAGATGATGTTGCAGCAACACGTCGCATCCTCGCGTTGCAGGACGGTCCGACGGTTCTCGTCGGTCATTCTTGGGCCGGGACGGTGATTAGCGAGGCTGGAATTGATCCCAAAGTTTCCACACTCGTCTATGTTGCTGCTCGCGCACCGGATGCCGACGAGGACTATACGGCGCTTGCTGCAAAATTTCCAACACCACCCGCAAACGCTGGTCTGGTTCATTCGGGCGGATTCGCTCAACTGAGCGAGGAGGCGTTCCTGAGAGACTTTGCTGGTGGTGTCGATCTAGCTAAAGCGCGTGTTCTATATGCGGTTCAGGGGCGAGTAGCCGACACCCTGTTTGCCTCAAGAACAACAGTGGCGGCGTGGAGGTCTAAACCTTCCTGGTATGCCGTTTCGACGCAAGATAGAACAACTGCGCCTGAGTTGGAGAAGTTTCTTGCGAATCGGATGAAGGCAAATACGATTGAGCTGGAGTCCAGCCATCTTTCTATGATTACCCATCCAGATGAAATTGCCAATCTCATCTTGAACGCCGCAGGACTTAGCGGCTGATCTAATCAGCAACCGCGCCAGGGCGAACGCATCTAAATACTGATGTGCAGAACAAATGCCAGAGTATTTGCACAATTGAATCCGCAGCAATTTCAGGAATGTTTCTTAAACTGGATGAAATAGACCTCTTGCATGAATCAAGAAAACAGAGCAAGTTCATAGTTTAAAGTTAAAAGGTATAACGAGTCGGGCATTTCTGGAATAGGCGATCGCCGCAGTGAAAATCACTCTCGCAAAGACGCTAATAGACGATATCCACCAAGCACAGCTTTTGTCTTGCTTTGCAGTCAAACGCGCCAGATGGGGGGTTTTGGAATCGGCGAAAAGTTGCGGATTGGTTAAGTGAAGTTACGGGGACAAAGATGAGTAGATACAGGGGATGGCAGATATTACGGTAGATGACTTTTAGACTACGAGTACCTCGCCCATCTCACACAGAAAGCTACCCTTTTGAGCAAGAAGCCTGGAAAAAAAACTAGCTATAGAAGTTGAAGAACTCAAAGCTAATTATATCATGTCCGCTTGATTACTTACTAAACCCC
>NZ_JABXKM010000008.1 GCF_017115025.1 Nostoc sp. NOS(2021)
CCCCAATCCCCAACGAATTCAGAAAAAGCAAATATTGGTAAGGATTCTGGGATATCCTTAGATCAGTGAAAGATTTGCCAAAAATAGTAAGAATGAAGCTGGCAGCAAGAGTAAGTCAGGTAACACCTTCATTAACCTTAGCGATCGCAGCCAAGGCTAAGGCACTGAAGGTAGAAGGAATAGATGTTTGTAGTTTTAGCGCTGGAGAACCAGATTTTGATACTCCAGCGCATATTAAAGCCGCAGCAGTAAAGGCTTTGGAAGAAGGCAAAACCAAGTATGGTGCAGCAGCTGGAGAACCAAAGTTAAGGGAAGCGATCGCCCACAAGCTTAAAATTGATAACGGTCTTGATTATAAGTCAGAGAATGTGATCGTCAGCAACGGCGGTAAGCATTCTCTGTACAACTTAATTGTGGCGCTGATCGATCCAGGTGATGAGGTAATTATCCCTGCTCCCTATTGGCTAAGTTATCCCGAAATGGTGACTTTGGTCGGTGGAGTTTCAGTGATTGTACGCACAGATGCCACGACGGATTATAAAATTACTCCCGAACAACTCCGTAAAGCAATCACGCCCAAGACGAAGTTATTTATCCTCAACTCCCCATCTAATCCCACAGGGATGGTTTACACGCCAGATGAAATCAAAGCACTGGCGAAGGTAGTAGTTGATGCAGATATCCTTGTCGTCTCTGATGAGATTTACGAAAAGATCCTCTACGACGGTGCAGAACATATCAGCATCGGTTCTCTAGGGAAGGAAATTTTTGACCGCACTTTGATTAGTAATGGGTTTGCGAAGGCTTATTCGATGACTGGGTGGAGACTTGGTTATTTAGCGGGGCCAGTGGAAATTATTAAAGCCGCGAGTACCATCCAAGGGCATAGTACATCTAATGTGTGTACCTTTGCTCAATATGGTGCGATCGCGGCTTTGGAAAGTCCTCAAGATTGTGTCGAAGAAATGCGCCAAGCCTTCGCTAAACGCCGACAGGTAATGCTAGACAGACTCAACGCCATTCCCGGATTGAGTACCGCAAAACCAGATGGCGCTTTTTATCTGTTCCCTGATATCAGCAAAACCGGTCTAAAATCTCTAGAGTTTTGTGACGCTTTGTTAGAAAAACACCAAGTTGCAGTCATTCCCGGAATTGCTTTTGGCGCTGATGACAACATTCGCCTTTCCTACGCCACAGATATGGCGACGATTGAAAAGGGAATGGATAGATTAGAGAAATTTGTCAAGTCGCGTATTTAGTTAGTTGTCATTTGTGAGGAGAATTTACCAATTTTCCAACTTCTTAACTCCACCTTTTCAACTCGAACGGGTGGAGTTGATTTTTAAACTTGAAGTTCCGAGTTCCGAGCTTGAAGTTCCGTGTTCGGAAATGTCAATTATATTGATTTTTGTTGAGTAATTTATTCCTTGGAAGTCCCTTATGACAGTTGCGTAAGTCCTGATTAAGCAGATCGCTGCAATCCATTAAGAGCTAGATCGAGAGTACCTGCTGAATTTGGAGAATAAGCGATATCTAGAGAAACACTACCTTCTATCGTCTGAGGACTACCAATTATAGGAGTTGTAGCAATTCTTGCAGCGGACTGTATTACATTAGACACCAAAGGAGATGGGCTAGGATTGTCATCTGAGTTAATATTAATGTCAATAATCTTTCCTGGGGTTAACTTCAAGGTACTAAAAACAGCCCCAGCCTGAGCTTGGGCGTCTTTAACTGCTTCGCTAAGAACCTGCAAACGTGCCTGCTGCAATGCTTGGTCTGAGGGAGTGAAGCTTATATTCTGTATTAGATTCGCGCCTGCTTGGATAGCTGTGTCAATTGCTGCCCCAGCTCGAGCCGTTGGTAACTCAAACTGAAGTGTGTTGAGTCCTGTAAAGCCAGTTAGGGTTTGACTATCATTATAGACGGGATTTAGTTGAATAGATGTAGTTTGAAGTTGTTGCGCCCCAAGCTTTTGCAGCACATCAACTACTGCTGTTGAACGTTGAGCAGTTTTTTCTTGAACTTCGGTTGCGGTTTTTCCGTCTACTTGAATCCCCAATTGCACCTCAGTTAAAGTAGTGGGAACGGTGACTTCTCCTTGACCAGTAACTTTCAATATCTGAGCAGTGTTTGGATTAGTGCTACCAGTCAGGGGATCGACGATCGCAGGAGCCGGCTTACTCGCACCTGTGAGATTATGAGTAGCCGAAGCGAGAGTACCTGCTGAATTTGGAGAATAAGCGATATCTAGAGAAACACTACCTTCTATCGTCTGAGGACTACCAATTATAGGAGTTGTAGCAATTCTTGCAGCGGACTGTATTACATTAGACACCAAAGGAGATGGGCTAGGATTGTCATCTGAGTTAATATTAATGTCAATAATCTTTCCTGGGGTTAACTTCAAGGTACTAAAAACAGCCCCAGCCTGAGCTTGGGCGTCTTTAACTGCTTCGCTAAGAACCTGCAAACGTGCCTGCTGCAATGCTTGGTCTGAGGGAGTGAAGCTTATATTCTGTATTAGATTCGCGCCTGCTTGGATAGCTGTGTCAATTGCTGCCCCAGCTCGAGCCGTTGGTAACTCAAACTGAAGTGTGTTGAGTCCTGTAAAGCCAGTTAGGGTTTGACTATCATTATAGACGGGATTTAGTTGAATAGATGTAGTTTGAAGTTGTTGCGCCCCAAGCTTTTGCAGCACATCAACTACTGCTGTTGAACGTTGAGCAGTTTTTTCTTGAACTTCGGTTGCGGTTTTTCCGTCTACTTGAATCCCCAATTGCACCTCAGTTAAAGTAGTGGGAACGGTGACTTCTCCTTGACCAGTAACGTTCAATATCTGAGCAGTGTTAGCCATCTTATTCTCCTTGCTTAAATGATGTTTGAAACCTGTTGATGTTTTAATCTAACAGGATGTCTCAAAAGTAAGAAAGCTCACTCAAGCGTATCCTGCCAGTAGAAAAAATACTTAAGTATGACAGCGTTACGAGAGCCATGAATCCACCGTACCATATTACGTAACAATTTCGTCGAACTTAAGAGGGTCATAATTGTAGCAATTAAGCCGGAAAAAAGACGGTATGAACTGAATCTTGCGATTGAGACAGTTGGTGAGAACTAAAGCTTGATAGCGAGAGTCTGACATATTAGAACGTACAGCTTCCACGTATTTATCAGGTAGTAGGTGAGCCTTCTTCAGGCAAGATTTCATCTATGCTGAGTACCCACGGTATATAACTAGTGAAGCGGCTAGAAGAGAAGTACTAATCGCACCCATTTTATTAGAAGTAGCCCACATCACAAAAGCAATAGTTAATATTGAGTACCCCATCGAAGTTAACCAGTATCTCAGAGGTGACTTAGACTACTATCTTCAGTCAAAACACAATGTCTTAGTGGTAGAAGCAAAACAGGCAGACTTAACACGGGGATTTACCCAGTTAGCGACGGAGTTGATTGCTTTGGATACGTGGATAGAATCAGATGAGCCAATCTTGTATGGTGCTGTGACTACTGGAGATATTTGGCAGTTTGGTAGTTTTGATCGCCAAGAGAGGAAAGTGATATCATGTCCGCTTGATTACTTACTAAACCCCAAGAACCCCAC
>NZ_JABXKM010000007.1 GCF_017115025.1 Nostoc sp. NOS(2021)
GCCCAATACCCAATGCCCCATGCCCAATGCCCCATGCCCAATGCCCTATCTCATCTTTTAAGAGTAGGTTGGGTTTGTTTGGGTGCTACAGGCGCTTGAGATGCTGGTGAGTTGGAAATACCAGGATTGATCGGACTGATGCCTTTTCCAGTTGGAGGCTGACTTCCACCAGGAAAGGGTACGGAATTAGGTGCTAAGGGAAAATTAGGGGTAAGATTCCCTTCGGGATTGATGCCTGGAAATGGTGCGGTGGTGGGTACTGGTGCAGCACCAGGATTGATTGGGAATGACGGAACGGCAGGTTGGTTGAGTGAGTTTGTGGGTGGTTGAGATGGGCCAGGAATAATTCCCAAAGAGACGCGATCGCCCCCTACTTGCCGTAGCAAGTCCAATGTCTCAATCACATCATTGTAAGTTGCTGTCCGCGAAGCATTCAGCACCACAATGGCACCGGGGTTTGCTTGGAGATACAGTTTTAACCTCTGTCCCAAATCCTCCCGTTTTACAGGCTGTTTTTCTATGTAAGTATTGCCAACGGCATCGATAGTTACAATCAGACTTCCACTCTGTGATGTGATTCCAGATACTGAACTGGCGCTGGCTTTGGGCAAATCAACATTTATTGCCTGTTGCCGCGTAAATTGTAAAGCTGCTAACAAAAAAAACGTCAGGATACAAAAAACAACATCAATTAAAGGGATAATTTGAACTTGGACTTCTTCAATTGGAGTATGTAGATTAACTTTCATCGTCTCACTTTAAAGCCTGGTTCGGGGGTTGAATTCTTGACTATTAATTAGGTGTATTCGGGGGTTCAGGAGGTTCAGGAAACCTAGTCTTTCCTGGCTTGCGGGGTGGAGTGAAATTTTCGTGCACAATTGCTGATGTCATATTACTAAAATCAGGGGGAGACTGGCGGTAGAGCAATTCCATCTCATTCCCTGCCTTCCGAAAAACTTTGACTTGGTTGACTACAAAACTTTGAAATAGACGGTAAAATGCCAAACTAATGATGGCAACTATTAGCCCAGTTGCCGTAGCAATCAGTGATTCACCAATACCAGTTGTCACCCCAGCTGTAGATTCAGTTCCCAAATCGCCAATCCGAATTGATCGCAAAGCGCGGATTAAACCCAAAACCGTGCCCAACAATCCCAGCAGCGGCGCTAGGGCAATCACGGCTTCTAAAAGTTTTTCGCCCCGCCGCATCCCAGCTAATTCATCTTCCGCCGTAGCCTCCAGTGCTAGTCGAAATGTTTCCGCATCAGTTTTTGGAAAACGTAAGGGGGCGTAGAGAAAACGCCCAACAGGCTGATGGCTTGCCTGTCTTGCAATGTCCGCAGCGACTTGCCAATTATCCTGGGCAGCATCCAAAATGCGATCGACTATTTGCTTTTCCTGAGTCAAAATTCGCAACCAGAACCACAAACGCTCGAAAATCACACTCAAAGACAGAATCGAGAGAACTAGCAAAGGCCACATCGCTGGGCCGCCCTTATAAAATAAATCTAAAATATCCACTGTTTAAGTTTCCTCCCTCCATGACTAGAGCAAATATGCTAAAGCATTTTAATTCTAGAGATTAATGCAAAATGAGGGACTTCCAAAATATAAATTTCTCGAAAACCTAAAAAGACACAGGACTTACGCAAACAATAGCCGAAAAGAGTGATTTTCAGGTAGGGGCAATTCATGAATTGCCCCTACAGCGTGTAGTTTTGCGTAAGTCCTAAGACAGTGTAAGCATGGCGTATTTGACTTAAACTGCTGTAGAAAAGTGCTGCTGGGTAGGCAATTGAATGATAAACTCACTTCCTTCACCAAGAGTAGAAAAACATTCCAATTTGCCACCATGTTTTTCGGTGATAATTTGATAACTGATTGCCATGCCCATGCCGGTTCCTTTGCCTACAGGTTTGGTGGTGAAGAAAGGATTGAAGATCCGATTTTTATTTTAATAAATGGATATCTGCTGCAACCATCCCTAGTAATCGATTCTGCGCGTCATAAATGGGACGGCCTGCGGAAGCAGTGATGTATGGATGATTGGGATAATTCCAGGTGAAAATCCGCGACCAGATAGGTTTACGAGCTTTTACGGGTTCGGTGTACCAAGTTTCCTTGAAGTTGTTCCAATCAACAATAGTATTGATATGGGTGCGATCGCCTTGGTCATCTGTGGCGTACTTGTAGGAATTTTTTGGAGGTTTGGCACTCCAATCATCAATCGTCACAGTTTTGCCATCGTAACGGGCGGCTCCTGCTCCCTCACCTGTGGTCAGTCCAATGCCTATATAAGTTAAATCATAAGCCTGCATTTGTTTCGAGAAATACTTTCCCACAGTTTTGCGATGCCTACGGCCGGCTGCGCCTACACGCACATCTAATAACCCCATATGAATAGCATCAGCATTAATTTGATTCACCTTATGGGGAATAGATAGATAAGAATTTAAATGTTGATTTACTATATTACTAGTTCGATCCATCAACTGGTCTGCCAAGTCGTTGACGGCTTTCTGCCCATTCTTAAATGACAAATAACCCACTAAACCCACCGCTCCAAATATTTGTAAGACAAAGGGAATAATCAGAACCATCTGTAGTGGTATTTTAGATATGCCAAAGTGACGCTTCTTCATGGGTAGGTTCCATCCTGGGTTAGTACTTCGCCTTTTTAAAAGCAGATAAATTTACACTAAAAAGGCGAAACTTTAGACTTATATAACTAGGATTCCCCTCTAAAATACACAATCAATCAACATCCATACAATTTATTTGTTGTCAGAGAAGTACTAGACTCTTGTGCAGAATCACAGAGTAAGTCTTTGATGACAGATTACGAGTAGCGTCTTCCAGACCAACTAGGGCGGTTATTCCCACCAGGAGTTTTTAGGATAATTTGTCAAAATTAAAGATAACTGGAGGTTCAAAATATGAAATTTTCAATCCAATCACTTTACACCTGGTATCGCAACTTGCTTCGTAACCCCAAGTACCGTTGGTGGGTAATTTTAGGAACGCTAGTCTATTTGGTCAGCCCAATTGATATTGTTCCAGATTTTATACCCGTTGCGGGACAGATTGATGATGTTTTCCTTTTGACACTGCTAGTTACTGAGGTGTCTGGGCTAGTAATTGAAGGCTGGAAAGCTCGTAAGGGTGATGTGGGCACTGAAGTACCTAATACTACTGAGGCTTCTACCTCCACTGCAAGCACCATTGATGTTGATGCTGTCTCGGTTAAGTAGTTTTGTAAATAAAATAAAATTTAACAAACCCCCTGCTTTTGCTGTCTGCTCACAACGGCGCTGAAGTAGGGGATATTTATTTTTTTTAGTCAGTGGTCAGTGAGCTTACTCTACTGCCGGACAGGTTTCAGCAGATGTCATTAAAAGATATATTAGACCTCTTGCAAAAGTCCCTAACACCTCACCCCGCAAGCCTACGGTGTATACACAAGTCTGAAATAGCTGATTCACTAAGGTTTTACCCCACCCTAACCCTCCCCTTATAAAGGGGAGGGAACTAGATTTCCTGTTTC
>NZ_JABXKM010000057.1:0-47035 GCF_017115025.1 Nostoc sp. NOS(2021)
GGGCTGCTGCCTCCAGTCAGACATTGAGTCGGAGACTCAATGAATGCATTCCCAGACAGAGCCTGGGAACGAGGAAAACCTTATCAAGCTAGGTTTTTAGGACTTGTGTGTACACCGTAGCTTGTAAAGGGGGGAAGCCGGAAATCTAGTTCCCTCCCCTTTACAAGGGGAGGGTTAGGGTGGGGTAAAAACCAGATTCGTAAACTACTTCAGACTTGTGTGTACACCGTAGGCAAGCGAGGAGGGGGCTAAGATGTACCTCATGTGAGTAGAAAACGCTATATATAGCTTTTCTGAAAATGACTTTTATAAATTGCCAAATTTATTACACAATACTGAATATATACATTTGAATAATCAAACCAAAAGACCTATTGTGACAGTGACGTTTTCGCAGATATAGGACTCCTATTTGATTTTTGAACAAGACTCAGTACGGATCTATCCCTTCTTTCCTGTTCCCTATTCCCTGTTCCCTGCCCACGCAAGTAAATTCAGGAATCAAACCGGATTCCTATATTAATTTTTTAATCGTGTTAGTCATGCAAAATAATAAAATAGTATAAGTAATAGCATGGAAAAAAGTGTTATTAATGCCAGTCTTTCTACTCAGAACCTAACCTTTCGTCCAGGTGATACTCCTGTCTCATTTGAGGTAACTGTCAATAATGACAGCGATCGCTTTGTCAATTTTCAGATAGAAATTGCCGCAGCCGGAGAAACCCGGAACACAGGATATCTCTGGTATAGACTCGAACCAGAGGTAGCAGCAGCGAAGCCACCAGGCAGTAGTACCATATTCCAAGTTTTCGTATTCAATACACCCATTGCGGGATTTGTCGGTACTGTCAACCTGATGGTAAAGATTTTTTCACCGCAATTAGCACAACAGTGCAGACTTGTGCTGCGCCTGAAAATCGAGCGAGACAACAGACCAACACATTTAAGTGTAGAATTGCCTGTGCGACAGTTCCAAGTTTATCCCCGCAATTCTGTAGATATACCAGTACGGGTGCGGAACTTGGGGCAACAACCGACTGATGTGATGCTACGTTTTACAGGCGTTGATCCATCTTGGCTCGCTGGCAGTGCAGAACGCCGATTATCTTTAGATCCAGGTGGTTTAGCAGAAGCCACATTTCAATGCCAACCTCCATCTGTAGTGCAAGCGCCCAGTCAAAATTACCCTTTTACTATTGAAGCTGTTAGCAATAATGGTTATCCAACTAATGCTGAAGGCAACGTTGAAGTCTTACCTGTAGGTTTTATAGGCTTTACCACCACACAAAAACACCTCAGAATTCCTAGTAAATCGGCATGGTTGCCTGACTGGAAGTCTGATACAGCTTCCTTTGAATTACTATTTAAAAATACTAGTAACATCAACCAGCAAATTAATGTCCAGGTGCAGGGTAGAGACGGGCGAAAATGTAGTTTCAAAAAGCTTCCCGAAATTGCCAATCTCCATCTAGGAGAGACAAGTAAGGTCATTCTGGATGTGAAAACAAAACGCTCTTGGGTAGGAATCGGCAAAACTCTATTATTAGAGGCCAAATCTGAATTATCCGACCAACGTTTAGGGAGTACAGACCCCGCCACGCAGACATTGGAAGTGGAGACTCTGCCAATTATACCTTTATGGCTACAGCTGGCTGCGATCGCATTATTAGCCGCACTCCTAGCATTAATACTGCAACCAAGAGATGTAATGCATACACGTTCTGTAAACTCAGTACGTTTTAGTGGCATTGGTTTATCTGTCGTCAGTGGCTCAGATGATTGCACCTTAAGACTTTGGAGAATCGGTGCTGATCGCTTAGACCCCGATGACAGAGTAACATACGTTGGGCAGCCCGTTGCTTGTGATCAACGGCAACAGCCCAAGGGTTTGATGGCGATTACCGATGACGCTGTAGAGGTCTTACGCTTCATGCCGTTACAAAATGATCGTGCTGCTGTTGGTTTAGACAATGGTGTAATTGAACTAAGAGATGTCCCCTCAGGTGCAAAGATTAGCCAACTTCAAGACCTTAAAGATCCTAAAGCAAAAGGCGATCGCGTTTTTGATTTAGCTTTCACCTCAAACTCACTTAACTTATTCAGTGGTTATGGCAGTGGTAAAGTTAGATTGTGGTCAAGACCAGTGCCTAACAGCAATTTTCTGCCAGAACCGCAAGTTATCGATGTACAAAGTACATTGAAACTATCAGGCTTCCAAGTCCGGGCATTAAATCTCAGCCCAGACGCAAAAACTCTAGTAATTGCCGGAAACTTTAAGCGTTTCATCTTGTGGCAGTGGAATCCAACTCAATCTGATAAACGATTCCCAAGTTTATCAGTGCAAAATCTAGAAAAACTAGACCCACTAGTTGGGCGTGAAGACTATATTTGGGGATTGGCTTTTGTTCCTAACTCGGCAGAAAAAATCCTCGCAACCTCCGACTCTGCGGGATTCATTACGATTTGGAATTTAAATCAATGTAAAACTATCAAAAATCCGAATCCGCTCGAAAAAGTAAATGAACTCAATTGTTCGCCACTAGACCGCTGGCCAGCATCAAAAACATCTGTGCATACTCTGGCATTTAGTGATGATGGTAGTCTCTTAGTAAGTGGTGGCGATGATGGACGAGTTGTGGTTTGGTACTTAACTCCCAAACATCAGCTCGACAAAACAAAGGCAGCAAAAGGTAAAACAATTTACCAAAGCTCTAAAAAAATCAATAGTATCGACTTGAAAACTAATCAAGGAACCATGATTGTGAGTGGTGGTGAAGATTTTCAGGTGAAACTGCACCGCATTAAATAAGGGAGTCAATGACATGCAAGCTAAATTCAATCCACTGCAAGTTATTATCAACCCACCTGGAATTCAATTTGGGATGCCAGGAGATACTATTCAACTCTATGTTGTTGTGATCAATCAGGGAGATCAGAGTGCGGTTATTGACTTATATTTTGTTTTTGACGAAGTATTTCAAAATTTAACCGGTTGGTCTAGTTCTCCTAGAGAAAGTTTAGCATTAGCTCCCCAACAAAATAGCGACGAAGTAACATTTGAGTTTCAAATCGCCGCTAATGCTCTCCCAGGAACTTATGACTATACACTAGTCGTAGATTCCCCTCTACATTATCCTCAAGATACTCCCATAACCTTCCCAAACCAAATTAAGGTTCTACTAAAAGAACAGACTGCAATTCGGGTAAATGACCCGACATTTTCCATTAGACCTAACACCAACCCCAACAAGCCGCTAATATTCAATCCTAGTGAGCCTCTGCAAGTAGAGGTAATAGTTGATAATCGCTCTTATCTCGTAGACAGGTTCCGCTTGAATTGCCCAGATTTAGACGATGATTGGTTCACAATCAATTATCCGGCAACTGGATTTGAGGGGCCAGGGTTAGTGTCTGACGTGACTGCACTAGAACTCAACCCTGGTACTCAAGGTCAAATATTGTTGAAATTTCACCCACCTGGGGATACCCTGGCGGGAAGCTATTCTCCGACAATCCGCTTGTATTCGGAAAACTCTCCAGACTTAGTACTGCTGGATTTGGTGTACATCCAAATTCCTACAAATTATCGCCTAGATATAGAACTTAATACCATCTTGGCACAAGTTAGCCGTAGTCTTGGCAAATACGAATTATCACTATCAAACCAGGGCAATATTGTCCGCGAACTGATATTAAGGTTAGAAAGTCGAGATGAAGAAGAACTATATACTTACAAATTTGATCCTACTGAAGTAAGATTATTGCCTAATAGAAGTGCTGTGGCCAATTTGACGGTCAAACCCAGACCTTGGTGGCGACGACCGTGGTTTGGTGCAGGGCTAATTGTTAACTTTAAAGTTGATATCAAAGACCAACAAAATTTACCCTTACCTAACACATTGTCTCAGGGAACTTTGGTGTGGAAACCCCGTCCTTGGTGGCAATTTATTCTATTAGTTTTGGTAATTTTGGGGTTCTTAGGAGGGATAGGATTCATCATTTGGCGAATTTTAAACCCCGATCCTTTGAGATTAGAAAATTTTAGTGCCAATAACCCTCGAATTACTGAAGAGGAGGATGAAATAGCTTTGAAGTGGGACATTCACAATTATCAACAGTTGCAAAAGTTGGTTCTGACGGCCAAAGGTTCGCAACCTATTCAGCCTATTACCTATGACTTTAGCAATGGCATTCCTGAAACACTGGGTAAGGGAAGCGCTAATGAAATACCTCCTTGTCAGGTGCAAGAAAAACAAGAGCTAATTTGTAGCAATGTTAAAACTGGAGTGAAAACAAAAGGGAATTACACTTTTGAGTTACAAGCCTTTTATCGTAATGGTATACAATTATTTTCTCCAAATAACCAAGTAGCCAGCCAATCAACCCAAGTAGAAATAGCTGAGAAACAAATTGCTGAAGTTGTTAATTTTCAAGCAGATAAACCACAGTATACAAAAGGTCAAAATATTCTTTTAAGTTGGACAATTGTCCGTCCATTATTGCTAGCACAAGTTCAAATTGCTGGTAGTGCAGATGATGGTACATCATATGGTGAACCAATTGCTTATAAATTTAATCAAGGTAAGATTGCCGACCCTAAACTTCAAAAACTATGTACACAACAAAATCAACAACTGCGATGTACAAATATTCCTCTTCCAGCAACGAAAGCCGGAAACTTTGCGTTTGAAATCAAAGCTTTTGCTAACAATGGAAGTCAAAAAACTAGTTCTAAAAAGACTGAATCAAAAATTGCAATATTACCGAAACCATTTAAGATTGTCTTTTTCCGAATCAACGGTAGTGAGCAACCAAATCTGGTTCTCAACGAAGGAGCATCTGCTACTCTGAGTTGGAGAGTAGAGGGAGAAAATATTCAGGTTAAACTTCTGCCATACGGCAATGACGTTAAACCAGTTGACTCAATAAAGCTTCCAGTCAATCAAGCCTTCCCGCCTCAAATCGCACTGCAAGTTAATGACGTATCTGGTAAGCAGCAGGCTCAACAGAGAGGATTTGCAATCACAGTCATGAAAAAAGCAGTGCCTACTCCTATACCTAGCATTAACCCAATTCCGCGTACTTTTCCACCCAACAATAGCCCATTTAAGACTCCCTTCCCTCTGAGGTAACTTTTTGGGCGATGTGAAAAGCAGAGATATATGAAAGTTGAAGACTGTCTCCAAGATCATCTTCTATGCAACGCCTCAATCCCAAAAATAAAGACTCTTTATTTTCTGGATCTAATTTTATGTATGGCGAGTAAGTGTTCAAAAGTGTTAAATATTCATCAACAGTGTAGGTTATTTCTGATGTAACTTGTCCAGATATCAAGTCTTTGAATTGCCCCGAATCAATGGCCATATTTCCTAATTGTCTCAAGATATATTCTTGAGTTTCTTGGTCTTCATATCGGTCAAGAGATGGAGCATGTACTTGATAAACTTGCGATAAGCTTTGGTACACTTCGTAGCTGGGTTGAAGTTCCTTGTTCCACAATAAAATCAGGTAGCCATTCTCTTGTAGGGCATTTGCTGGTTTTGGATATCCAACTTCTGGTGATATCCAATGAAAAGAACTTGCTGCTAAGACGGCATCAAATTCAAGTGATTTTAGTTTCCACTCTTCAAAAGATGTATTCTCAATTTTTACATTGGAATACGGTTGACAATTCTGTTGAACTAACTTGAAAAATCTGGATTGGGTTCTAAGCAGATTATAGGACAACCCAATTGAGCGATGCCTACTGTTGCAGTTCCAGGGCCACATCCCACTTCCAGAATTTTTGAGTCAGTGGAGAGTTGAGCAATTTCCGCAACTTGGTGAATCAAATCTTCAGGATAACGTGGTCTTCCCTTGTTGTAAGCTTCTGCTGCCGGAGAATACCAATGTTTGCGCTGTTCGAGGTCTGTGCTAGAGTAGCTGATTATTGTTTGTTTTAGGTCTTTCATAATCTATTCAATTTGCTCGTGCAAAGGCGTACTAGCTCAATTCTTATTTTTCTGAAAAGCTCGACGTCTGCGCCCATTTTCAAATAGGGGTTTTCGCAACGGTACTACCTCAGCTTCACTACTCTCGCGTGCTACCCGAATCAGCAACCCAGCAGATATTAAGCTGGCAATCATGGAATTACCACCATAACTAAACATGGGTAAAGGTAAGCCAGTAGTCGGTAGAGAACCTGTAGCAACACCGATGTGGAGCAATGATTGTCCTACCATCAAAATCGTCACGCCGATCGCTACCAATCGATGTACTGTATTTTTAGCCTTCAGCGCCACGATTAATCCGAAAGTAGCGAATGTAGCTAAAAGTGCCAACAACACCATACTGCCAACAAAGCCAAACTCTTCAGCGAACACGGCAAAAATAAAATCGGTGTCCTGAATTGGTAAATAAAACAGCTTTTGTTGAGAAAGCCCATATCCAGAACCCCAAGTTCTACCAGAACCCACGGCTAGTAGACTTTGCACTAACTGATAGCCATCTCCTGTAGCGTCCGCCCAAGGATTGAGGAATGACATCACCCGCTTACGCTGATACTCTTTAATACTAATACTGAGTATTGCCAATATCACTCCACCAATTGCTGTTCCTCCCAGGTACTTGTAAGGTAAGCCAGCTGCTAGAGCAATTAGCCAAATCGTCATGCCGCAAAGTGCTGTTGTACTCAAGTTAGGCTGGGCAAGAATTCCTAAAAGTACCAGACCGAAAATACCCAACCAAGCCAAGCGAACCCGCCAACTGATTCGTTCCCACTGACCAAAAAGCCGCGCACTTTGCAGCACCAAAAAGGGTTTAATTAATTCTGAAGGTTGAATCGGAATTGGCCCGATCGCAATCCAACGCGCTGCGTCAAAAGCCTTTTTTCCGAATCCTGGAATCAGTGTGACAAAAATTAATGCCAAAAACAGCAACAAAAACCAATGGGATAGTCCCAAAATTTTCTGCAACGGGAAATTAACAATAATATTAAATCCGATTAAGGAAACTAAGACCCAAAGCAGTTGACGCTTAAAGTAGTACAACCCATCATTTTGACGGGCGTCAGCGACGGGATAGGATGCTGAGAATAGCATGATCAAGCCGACGAACAGCCAAATCAACGTTAACCAGCGCAACAACCGCGCTTCTAATGCCCAGTTGGAGACAGAAATATCAAAAATTGGAATCAGGCGGCGTAGATTCACGAGCAGTACTAGGTAAAAAGTTAGGAATTAGGAGTTAGAAATAAAACTCATAAATCATAAATCATAACTTATAAGTAGGCTTTACAACCATAAATCTTAGAGTTGTCAACTTCAATACACCGCTCGATCAATATTTCTGACAAATTGCGATCGCTACTCAGGGGAAAGCGAGTATTTTTTTATACCAATTTAACAATATTATAAATGACTTACTATTGGGAATTTCTTAATGGGATAGTTAAGAGCGATCGCTAGAAAATGGACTTCAAGTATTCCTAAACTAAGCTGGATTTTGAGGAGATTTATTTAATTAAACTTAATGATTTGACGCAATTAACTGCTTGTCTGTCCATAGATAGGGGAATTTCAATCCAGAACTCAGTTCCTTGTCCAAGTTCTGATACACATCTCAATGTTCCCCCATGTTTTTCAACTACAATCTGATAGCTAATTGATAAACCCAATCCTGTACCTTTACCTATAGGCTTAGTTGTGAAAAATGGATTAAACAGTCGTTCCTTAACTGCTTCTGTCATTCCTGAACCATTATCAGCAATTCGGATCACACAGTTCGTTTCGATGACTTCCGTAGTAATTGTAATTTTATTAGGACTAGCGTAAATTTCTGCGATCGCGCGTTTCTCGTTATAGTTGTCCAGCGCATCGATTGCATTACTGATAATATTCATGAATACTTGATTGAGTTGGCCAGCGTAGCAATCTACTAAAGGCAAATTTCCATAATTTTTAACTACTTTGATACCAGGATGATCAACACTATTTTTGAAACGACTCTGTAAAATTAGCAAAGTACTATCAATTCCCTGGTGAATATCAACTCTTTTCTTCTCCGCTTCATCAAGACGAGAGAAATTCCGCAGGGACAAGACAATTTCAGAGATCCGTTCGGCTCCTACTTGCATCGAATTTAGGATTTTGGGCAAATCATCTAGTAAAAAATCTAAATCAATTTCCTCAATGTATTCTTGAATTTCTAATACAGGATTGGCATAAAATTGCTGGTAAAGATGCACAAGCTTCAGCAAACACTCCGTATAATCTTTTGTATATTTCAAATTTCCGTAAATAAAGTTAACAGGGTTGTTAATTTCGTGAGCGACTCCCGCAACTAACTGTCCCAAACTGGACATTTTCTCAGCCTGAACTAATTGGGCTTGAGTTTGCTGTAGCTCCCGGAGGGATTTTTGCAATTTTTTAGTCTGAGCCTCAGCAATTTGCGCTAAATTCTCCTTGATTTGCAGCGCACTCCGTAGTTGTGCCCTTTGCTGTTTCAGTTCACTTGTTAACTTTTTGGCATCAGCCAAATTGGTGTTCTGAGGTTGCAGTAGAAACAGAAAATCAACAATTGGGTCGTGAATCGCAAAGTCTTTGAGTTTGATACCCAGAGGAGCCAGGCTAGTTGCATCTGTAATCCAGGGAGAACCTAAAAAAAATATCACCTCCGGCTCTGGTTGATACATCATCTGACCCTTGAGCTGCATTCCATTGTGGAGAAACTCTAATATGAACAGGGCACGAGACTGTTTACTAATAGCATCAAAATCGACCAAAATTTTTGGACGATTGATCTGGAAATGCTGCTCAATCAATTTACCAACCAATGGTTCAGGACTAATGCGCCCTAAGACATCACCAGCTTGTACAATTTCCCGATTACGGCTAAAGGCAAAGTGGAAGGGAAAAGCTTTCGCCAGCAACTCTGGCGAAAGCGTAAGGTGAGGAGGAGCCATGCTACTGCGCTGAATTTGGTTTATAAATCACTAAAAATTCATCATGTTCAGCACCCTCATCTCGACTCTGGGTTTGGGTAATATGAACTTCTGTATCAAACCTGGTTCCCAATCCCTTAACTAGTCCAATAACCATTGGCGTTAGCCCTTCTCTATCAGAGTGATAATGTAAGCTCAGAGAATTTTCTTCCATATCAGTACACTCAAATGATGGGGGCTGGAGTTTGGGAAAACTAACTCCTACACGAGCATGAAGATTATCGAGGTTTTCTAAAAACTCAGGCAGTGTATCTCCATTCATGTCCATCATTTCGCCATAGCCTTCTTGGGCTGTGTACTGAACCCAGAATTCTCCAAAAGCTTGCATAATTTCTCTGGGAGATAAACCGAGAATGACACTAGCAGCTTTTACCAACTTGTGGGTCATATCATCAGGATAGCCTTCCATACTGAGGAAAACATCTATATCCACCTCTGCTTTGTGCTTAATTTCTTTCCAAGTCTCTTCGCCAAAGCGACTGCACACCATGTCTTGAATCGCCTTGTTCACTAATCCGTACATAGAAGCCTCCTCTTGCTGCACCTAATTTTGCTTTGTGAATTTGCCCAAGACTCAACAACTAATTCCCTAAAAGGCTTATTTAAATGACAAAATTTTCTGTAGTCAAACCTGGAAATATTTTATTACAGCTTTAAAAACCCAAAAAGTAGAGAAAACTATTCATATTTTAATGCTACAAGTCATAAATAATACAACCGTATTTTCACTTATCCCTTTTAGCCACTACTTTGTCAACCTAGTAATGAAGAGTTTGTAGTAAGGACTTGGGAGAGATAATAGATAATGTTAGGAGAACTCTTAGCAGAATCATCAGTGTGCGATCGCATTTTCTGAGCTTGGCGATCGACTCTTTGATAAGCTTGCTGATAAAATTGCTACAAAGCGACAGTACCGACTACTGTTTTAACTGAGCTTTTAAGTCTCAGTATATTTTCAAAAACAAAATATGAGTCCTATAGATTTTTTGTAGGATCAATTCTCAATAAAAAAGAGGTCTTTTTCGACCTCTTACCAATTCCCTAAAATAATCTTCTATTTACAGAATTACGACAAGCCAGCATTAGTGCCTTGCTTACCAGTTACCAGTTGCACCTTGATGATTTTGCCGCCTGCTTTTTGAATACGTTGCTGTTCGCGGAACCAGTTCTCATAGGGAACTAGCTTAGTGAAGTAAGTATTTTGCAGTTCGCGTTGGGTACGAATTCGGGTTTGGCTAGGAACTAGAGCAGTAATTTTAAACAAACGGGCCATGTTTTGAAATTCTCCTGTATACTTTGTGAAAACTTTTTTTATCTCAAAATCTTGAGTGCAAATCTTTTAATCATTCAAAGGCTGGAAATCAAACATCAATACTAGACCACCAACACTCATCACTGATAATTTACCAAGATAAGCAATATAACGTTCTAGCACTCACGGTTGATTTCCAGACCTTAATAAAGCCGCACCTAAATTCTTAAGCGCAAACTAGCTCTTAGCTTAAGCCAGAAGAGATATAGTCTAAGTAAACACCGACTTCCTTACCAGCATCAGAACCTACCAAGCTGGCGGCTACTTCCTTGATTGCTTGGATAGCTTGCACGGTAGCACCGACGGGAACGCCTAAAGAGTTGTAGGTTTCCTTCAAGCCATTTAGCACACGCTCATCAAGGATGGAAGGATCTCCAGCCAACAAAGCGTAGGTAGCGTAGCGGAGGTAGTAGTCTAAATCACGGATGCAAGCAGCATAGCGGCGGGTGGTATACATGTTGCCGCCCGGACGGGTGATGTCAGAGTACAGCAAAGATTTTGCTACAGCTTCTTTGACAATCGCAGCAGCGTTAGCGCTGATGGTGCTAGCAGCACGTACCCGCAGTTCGCCTGTGGAGAAGTAAACTTTTAGCTTTTCTAAAGCAGAAGAGTCTAGGTATTTACCTTGAACGTCTGCGGAGTTAATGACAGCGGTAATTGCGTCTTGAGCCATGTTGTTAATTCCTTATTTCCAACCGTATTGCAGTACTTCTGTTTCAGTAGGTAAACAGCTTTACCCTATCCTAGAAGAGCGCCAACTAGGTAGTCGAAGTAGCTACCAGCTTCACTAGCGTCATCACCAGATAGCAGGCTAGCAGAGACATTCTTCAGCCCACGGATACCTTCAGCAACACCATCGATAGGAGTTCCTAAGGACTTGTACAGTTCACGGGCACCGATAACACCAATTTCTTCGATGGGGGTAACATCACCAGCAACGATACCGTAGGTAACGAGGCGGAGATAGTAATCTAGGTCACGCAGACAAGTAGCTGTCAATTCTTGACCGTAAGCGTTCCCACCAGGAGACACAACATCAGGACGCTTTTGGAACAGTTGATCGCCAGCTTGCTTAACTAGCCGTTCACGATTTTCTGACAAAATTTGAGCAATCCGCACACGGCGCTCACCACTTGCAACAAAGGATTTGATCCGATCTAACTCACCAGGGCTGAGATAGCGGGCTTCTGCATCAGCATTCACGATAGCTTTCGTGACAATACTCATTAATGGATTCCTCCAATACGAATGAAACCAGGATTTGATTAAACTGGTGCGACTTTTTAATTTGGTTTACTGAGTTTGTTTTCTCGTCGTTTTAGACACAACAGTTTCATAACTGCTACGGCTAATAAATTACGAGTTTGCTTGAGTCAACATAAGTACACAAGCTTTTAAACTCAATTACCTTCCGCAAAACATTTTCCGGCATTCTGTTGAGCATTTATGACTGCTCTTAACACTTTGTAATATTGCTTTTCAGAATTTGCTCTTTTGGCTGCAATCTGAGAGCAGTATTACGAAAGGTTACGAAGGAGACAGGGGACAGGGGACAGCAAATAATCTGTACCCCATTCCCTACTCCCTACTCTCTAATCAACTGCTACACTGCCGAGGTAGTTACCTGCCATCAGTGATGGGAAGCGGTTGTAAGGCACAACATCTTCACCGAAGTAGCGGCTATATTCTGGGCTTTCGACTATTGCTTCTACAGCAGCTGACAAACCGCGATCGGCTAGCAGCTTGTTATACTGGCGAATTTCTTCCTGAGTTGCGGGTGTACGCCCCAACAGGTGACGGAAGAGGAACTCAATCACCTTGGCATGAGGATAAGGTGTATAGAAGCGCTGGCGATAGATTTCGGAACTGGCTAGTTCAAGCACAAACTTCCGAACAGAAATTTCACCATTCTGGAGTTTGCCCTCTAGGTCAGTACGGTGGAAATTATCAGGCACTTCACCGCTAAATACATCCAACACTTGCCGATAAATGGCGTTGATTGCCTGTTGTCTGTCGGCTTGGTTGGTGCTTTCCGTTAGACGGTAAATGCGTGCATGTTTACGCACACCTATTTCCACAGATTGTCCGCTACCATCGTTGTAGGAACGACCCAGTTCAGCAAATGAGGGCTTACCGTTTGTTTGGGCTGCTATATCTGCGATCGCCTGTGTCAACAGCGGTGTATCGTTACTAGCTCCGACGCGGGCTTGCACTGGCTTAAAGCTAGGCACAACTACGTCATCGTTTTGCTTGGTAAGCTGGTTGTACAGCTTCTCAGTATTCGGGAAGTTTGCCGCCGGGAGGGTCGGGAAGCGACGGTAAGGAACCGTATCTTCACCAAATACCTGGTTGTATTCCACACTATCTACCAAAGCACCAATAAAGGCACGAATACCCTGAGTAGCCAAAATCTGGTTATACTTGCGGATTTCTGCTTGGTCTAGTGGCGCACGTCCCAAGAAGTGTTTAGTTCCCAACTCAATTACTTTGGTGTTGGGGTAAGGTGTGTAGAACTCTTTCAGGTAGAGGTTAGAGTAACCCAAACCTTCAATAAATTCCTTCACACTAATTTCGCCATTCCCCAGCTTGCTTTCCCATTTTGTAAATTCGTTTTTAGCGATGTAGGGTGCAATATCCCGCTCAAATATCTGACGATAGGCAGCGCTGATCAAAGTTTTGACTGCAACTTTGTCACTGGTATTCGCCACCAGTTTAAAGATTTTGGTCTGTTCGCGTTGCTTGCTGACGCCTTGGTTAATGCGGAACTGAATATCTGGTTCTGACCGCTTTTCTGTCACTGTACCCAGTGTCACAAAGCTCGGCGTTACTTCCTTCTGAACTTTCGCAGCAACATCATCACGAATGCTACCAACGCGCAATTGTCGCCCTGATACACCACCAGGAGTCAGATACCGTTCGTAAGGAATTGTATCTTCACCAAATGCTTCGTTGTATTCTACGCTGTTAATAATCGCATCAACTACCGCGTAAAAGCCCTGTTTAGCAGCAATGTCAAAGTACTTGTTGATTTCTTGACGACCATAAGTCGGGCGACCCAACAAGCGGCGGTGAATATACTCGATCGCTTTACAAACATAGAGCGATGACCAGTACAGATTACGGAATACATCCGACTTAGCCAAACCACGGATAAACTCCCGCACAGAGATGTCACCGTTTTCCAGCTTGATTTCCAATACCTTCGGGCGCTGACCTTCGTAGAGTTCTCGACCGAAAACTTGCAGGTAAGCAGCTCTAATCACTGCTTGCGTGGAGCTTTCGGAGTATCTGACGCTAGAACCTTTGGCAGCCTTTTTACCAATAGTACCAGGCAGTTGATCTAACTTGAACACCTTAGGCCCAAGAGTACCAGGAGCTTCACCCCGCGCCTTGGGATTGCTATTTTGGTTATTAATCCCTGCCCCTTGGTGAATCAGGATGCGCTTGGTATCCTTGCCAAAAGGAGCCGGACGGGTGCTGGGGTTGCGAGTTTCTTTCGGGAAAATCGCCCCAAACTGAATTTCCAAGGGGTCATTCCCAGAACCGTAAGGATGCTGATCTGGTAGAGGTTGCTCGTAAGCCGCAAATGTGGTAATGAACTGAGGTATCTTGCGGAAAGGCGCACTGTAGTTAAACAGGTCTTGCTGCGGCCCCCAGTTGCGACATTCTTGTGCTTCTTGACCCAGACCCCGGAGATAGGGTACTGTTTCCTCGCCAAAATAGTCGCCGTATTCAGCAGAATCTACTAAGGCATCTACCAAGGCTGGTAGACCACCGTTAGAAATAATCGAGAAGTATTTTTGTACTTCTTCGCGGCTACTTGGCCCCCGTCCCAAAATGTGACGGAAAGCTAGTTCGATGACTCGGCTGTTAATAAAAGGCTGGTAAAACTGTTTTTGGTAAAGGGGAGATTTAGTTAGACGACGGACAAACTCTTTTACAGAGATGTCGCCATTCTTGACCTTGGATTCTAGGTCAGATATGGACAAGCTATAAGCACGGGTAATGTCGCGCTCAAAAATTTGCCGATATGCAGCTTTGATTACCTCATTTTTTTCGCTAGCTGATAACCCAGTCTTCATCACAAACTTGGGACGCCGTTCTGCCGCATTAAAGTAAATTTGGGGCAGTTGCAACCCTTGCTGGTCGCTAGAGGGGCGTTGGCGCAGTTTATTTGAAGGTGTGGCTGCTTTGAATTCTGTTAACAAAACATCCATGTACTGAGACACAATCTCTGTAGCCTCAGCATCGTTGCGGAAAAAAGAAAGTGACCCGGCTTTGATTTCCTGCAAAGCTACCAGCGTTGCTTCACCAGAGCAGGCATTTTCAATTATTTCCCGCAAACCCCGTGTATTCACGGCTATGATGTTGGGGTCGCCAGCAACGATCGCATAAGTAGCGTAGCGCAAGAACCAGGATAAATCCCGCAAGCTTTTGGCCATGTTGCTCGGGCCATAACGAGCAATGTTTATTGGTCTGAAACCTGCGGGTGTCGGGCCGCTGGGGGATGAGTTAAAGATTGAGCGTAAATTTTCTAGGAACCCACCACGACTTTCAACGTAAGTTACGGTTCCCAGTTGCATCCCTTGTTGAACATTAGCACCACCACCAGCAGTTACTAGTTCTGCTTCTCTAGGCTTTTCTAAAAAAGCCATTGGCGAACCACCGACAAAAATCCGGTTGGCAGCGCGAGATACGATAATCTCGGCATTTTCCGTCAGCGTCTGGGAAATTTCTAGACGCTTTGCACCAGATGCAAAATAGCTTGCCAGTTCATTTAGTTCACCATTTCCCAAAAAGCGGTCTTGCTGATCCGCTTGGGTAATTGTGGCTACAGTTAGGGTTTGATATAGTTGCGGACGCGCAACTGAGCTTCCACCACTCGCCTTAACACTCATCGGATTTGTAAAACTCCCATCATAAGCGTTTATGTGTTAAGTCTGGGTCGTTTTGAGGCTTGACATATCGGTGTGTCTATGCTCTGTGAGCTTGAAAGTACTGCCTGCAAAACTACCAGTAAATTAACCCAGTTAGCTTTTAGATTAGAACGTTTTGCGTTCTCAAGGCTGGTTTATTAAGAAGTGTGTAGAACCTCGATCTTGAATGTATCCAGTCTTAAGAATGGATACTCTTATTTGGCTGAGATAAAATATAAGTTTTGTAACTACTTATCGGTAGACAGTGGATACCCAACGATTATTACAACTTGTGCAAAATCTCTGTTGAAACCAAATTGCCTTTAGCAATGCCAGTGGACAGTAGTCATTGGTCGATGCTAAGTTGTTTTTGCTACTACTCACTTCATTTTCAGAAATAACGCCATCCTGGAAATAATTGTCAAATTGTGGTGGTTTTAGCTTTACCTCTTAGCATTGTTTAACGGTAAAATACTATGCACAAAAGTTCTAATTTTAACTATTTATTCAATGCTACCCTGTCTGCGATCGCAATTATTTTAGCTGTGACTCCGGCAAATGCGCTTCCAGAACAAAACATCGACACCGTTGTGAAGTGGGCAAAGACTAGACCTCAACTACCAACCCTGAGATACAACAGCGAAGCGCACGGCTACGAAGGTACAAAGGGAAAATTATACTTTTATGCTGATGTCACTTCTGAAAATGGGACAGTCACAAAAGAAGGAATAACTGTGAGTGGTGACTCAAGCCTCAAATTCACCACAAAAAATGCTAAAGCAGTGAAACTGTTACAAAATATTTATAATTCCAATATTGGCAATGACTTCCAGAAGTCTCGCTATGTCACCAAAGTTGGGCGTGACCAGTATTCTCGTGGGCAAAAGTTTGCTTACATCACTGCTGAGGTGCAGGGTGGGTCATCATTTCAGATAATTCCCTTGAATAAGTTGCAGGGATTTATAGATAATGCCAAATATTGTCAAACCAATCAATGCGACATTTAATTAACCCTGTTTTGAAATTTGACATTTTATGCTGAAGGGGCGACGTAAATTTCCTGGCTTGATTCCTGGTTTCGTAGTAGCTAGCAGTAGCAGCATACTTTTGAGTTTCAATACCCAAAAAATATTCGTAATGCTCGTTTTGGCGATCGCCTTTTTCTTGGCTAGTATTATTCCTGTAAGAATAGCTGTTGCACTCCATCAAGCCCCAATACCCCAGGCTATTTTAGTCTTGGGGAGTGCTTCCGAAAGAATGGAGTTTGCTGCCCGATTTTGGCGATCTCACACTAATGTAGATATTTGGGTTTCTGATTATGCTAGGAATCTTGATGTTAATCGCCGTATTTTCCAACAGTTTGACGTTCCGAATCAGCGGTTGCACTTAGATGGTAGAGCAACGGATACTGTGACTAATTTTACGACTTTGGTAGAAGATTTTGTCAGGCAGAAGTTACAGCATATTTATCTAATTACATCGGATTATCACATGAAGAGGGCAAGAGCGATCGCGGCGATCGTTCTCGGTAGTCACGGGGTTGCAGTTACAACTGTGGAGGTTCCTTCGCAAGGACACAAGTCAGAAACCTTGATACGGGTATTGCGAGATTGTGGGCGATCGCTTTTGTGGGTTGTGACTGGGAAGACGGGAGCGAGTTTAAACCCGCGTCTGTCACTGTCATGATTGCCTCCTGAACAACAGCCGGATCAAAAAGTCAGATCAAATAGAAGTTTTTCATATTCATCCAAAGCACGCTTAAATTTATATCTGGTTTCATACAGTTGACGCGCCTTTTCACCCATTATCTTAACTTTTACAGGTTCATTAGCTAATTTCAGTATCAAATCAGCTAGATGTTGTGGGTTATTAGGAGGGCTGTTAATACCGCAACCATAATTTGTTAATAATTGGTCAATGTAAGAATTGGGAGAGGAAATAGCAATAATTCCCCTTCCTGCCGCGAACATTCCGTAGAGTTTAGATGGAGCAACAAGACACTCAGCACCAGGAATCAGACTGACAATGGAAACATCACAAGCTGTCAGGGTTAGCAAGAGTAATTCTCTAGGCTGGTAAGGTAACAATAGGATATTTTTTAGTTGATGCGTTTGAATCGCTTCTTCTAATATTTTAGTTTTAGCTCCGTCACCAATAAAGACAAACTGAATAGGACAATCTTTCAGGATTTTTGCGGCTGCGGCAATAGTTTCAATGTCGTGTAATCTACCCAGATTTCCGGAATATAAAACTGTGAATGTTTCGTTGAGATTATGCTGTTTAGCAAATTCGTTATTTTGTTTTTCACAAATTGGTATATCTTCTATAGCCCAGTTTTCAATTACCTTAATTTTTTGTTTTAAATCAGGATATCTTTGCTCTAGAAAAACTTGCATTGAAGTGCTGAGAACAATCGTATTTTGGGAATATTTACAAGTAAGGTAAATTAGTTTACTAAAAAGAGAAAACAAAATATTATTTGGTTGCATGATGCCTGACATGACGGCAGATTCAGGAAATATATCTTGTAGCATAAAATAATATTCGCCTCCTTTTAGGAATTTGAAGCAAATGCCCAAAATGCCCGCATAAGGAGGATTGGAAGCAATAAGAAGGGGGGTTTGTTGGGACTGGCGAAATATTACGTAGATGAAAGCGCCTAAGAGAAAAAATATTGAGCTAGTAATTTTACTGAGGATGCTGGTGCCAGATTTGATGGGTGATAATGCGCGGTTGACATTTACTTGGCTTAAGAATTCTGGATTCCTATCTTTTGCTTTAGTCCCTGTGAATATGCTTACAGTGTAGCCATGTTGAGATAGTCCCTTTGTCAAATCAGTCATCAATTGAGAGGTTGCAGAGAGACTGGGGTGGAAATATTGAGTTATTATAGTGATTGTTGGCATGACTTTCTTCAGGACTAATTAAAGTATTAATAAGAATAGATGCTGCTCCCGATAATTTGATTAGATACTGTGATTTTCGCTAATTTATTTTGATTGTATAATTATACTTGGGATATTTTTCCATTTGGAGAATTGTTTGATATATTTCTACTGTATTTTGTGCTGCGATATTCCATGAAAATAATTGTCTTTGTCTAATTTTAGCATTTTGGAAAATTTTTTCTCTCAAGTTATTATTATCTATTAGTTGTTCTACTGCTGTATGAAAAGCATGAAAATCAGCAGGCTTAATTACTATGCCACAGTTATCAGTAAGTTGATATGATATGCCACCAACATCATAGGCAATTACAGGTAACTCACTCGCCATTGCTTCCAAAATAGTTAATGGCAGAGTATCTGCCATACTGGGAAAAAGAAGTATTGTAGATAAATGATATAGCGATTTTTGCTCGCTTAATGTTAAGTAGTCAGTAAAAATAACATCTACATCACTTGCAGACGGAATTTTCTGTTGCCATTGTAATGGCTCATCTGGAGTTAATAACTTGCCACCAATTACCACAGAAGCAGGCTGTGACAAACAAGATGCTACTTTTAAAACTGTCTCTAGTCCTTTGTTACCTGTATGGTTTCCGATGAACAGCAAAATAGGCTTTTCTTGAGAAATACCAAATTTTTCTAATACAGTAGAACAGTCTTCAGATGATGGAGGCGTTAAGAAAAAAGGATTAATACCGTTTGGAACTAAATAAATTTTATCTTGACTAACACCCTTTTCTATAAGCATTTCTTTTTCATTAGGATAACCAGACAAAACTGCATCTACAGAATTTAAAGCTCGAATAATGGGTTGGGTTATACCTTGTTTCCAAGCCCATCTTTGATAACCTTTCAAGCCATAATTCGGGTTCATAACCTCATAAAAACCATGAGTTGAAACTACCACCTTGATACCATTAGATGATGCTTGATGAGCTATTTTTTCAAAGGCTAGAGCCGGAAGTGGATTTTGTAGATGAATAATATCAGGATGAATAGCAAGTATGTTATCTAAGATAGTACTATCTAAAAATAATCCCCTGATTTTTTTCGGAAGTAGTTGACCGAAAATTCCAAAATTAGCTTTGGTAGAAAAGTTACGAACTTTCAATTCATCAATATAAAATTCTTCGTCATTTTCCCACATTCGCCACAGTTCTACATTAAATTTGGGAGCCATAAAGCGACTATGCCACTCAGCCGCAACTGCTGCGCCTCCTAATCGTTTCCCTGAAGTAGATAAATTTATAACGATTGCTTTTGGTTTACTCATTTTCTTAACTTATTAAAGATTTCGATTGCTCCATTTGCTGAAACCAACGAACATATTCCTCCAGCCCCAACGCTAGTTTGTGTTTGGGAATAAATTCAAGAGTTTGCAGGCGTTGAGTATCAGCTACTAGTGAAAAGGGGTCTCCGACTCTATGTTTGCCAGAGAACTGTAGCTCAGGTGATTGACCCCAGGCTTGGCATAGTAGAGTTGTAACATCGCGCACGCAAGTACCAATACCAGTGCCACCATTGACAATAAAGGGAGCGTAAGAAGCACTATTAGCTGCTCCTATTAAGATACGTACAGCATCTTCTACATAAAGCCAGTCACGAATTTCATAACCAGTACCATGAAGTTTAAGTATGGATGGTGACTGGCGCAAACGGCAGCATAACTCCCATAAGAGTTGTTTGTATAGACCAGGACCATATACGGAAAATAGTCGCACAATTGCTATCTGCAAGCCAAAGTTGTGGGCATATGATTGGCATAGTAATTCAGCAGCACGTTTATGAAACCCATAAGGAGAATAAGGCATAAAGTACCCATCCTCTGTAATTGCATCCATTTGAGCATTGCCATAAATAGCTGCACTAGAGCTGACTACTAATTTAGTCTCCGGTACATTGCCTCGAATCCACTCTAAAAGTGCTGCTGTGGTAGATACAGAACGGCGAAAATCTTCAGCAGGTACTTGTATCGACAAACCAACTGAACTACCTCCAGCTAAATGATAAATCATATCGGGTCGCCCAGATTTATCAAATAACTGCCGCAGGTTTGAGTCATCAATTTCCCCATTTATCCAGTAGGAAACACCAAAGTTAGTAGATATTTCAGGAGGCCATGCTCCATGACCAACTCCCAAAACTTTGTTTTCCTGTTTTGCTAGATGTTTTGATAAATTCCTACCAATAAAACCACGTGCTCCAGTTATCCAAACTATTGACATTAGACTTATTACTCAATTTGTTAAGAAGACAAAAATACATTTGGTTTATTTTTTTAACCGCAGTATTTTAAATATGCTTATTAATTCATAATAGTTTTAATTATTGTTTTTTTATAACAGGGCTTAAAATTTTTTTGGTAAATGAAAGCCATCTAGGATTTAACTTTAGTAAAAATTTTTGAATAATTTTATATTCTTCCGAACTTGTTTTTATGTTATTAGGAAAATCAATATTGGTTATATTATGTGGATAATCCAATTGATTTAAGTATTTACGTGAAGTCCAATTCCCATGTGTTGCAGTGCTGTCGAAACCGATATTTTTAACATAGCTAATTGGGGGAAAGACTGTATATCCATTATTCTGAAAAATGCTCCAATACCAACGTATAGCCCAAGAATCAATATCGCCAGACATTTGCATTTTAAGCATTTCAAAAAAATTATAGTTACTATCAAGATTGAAACGATGGCGCATATTTTTATCTTTTTTTAATAGTTCCCATCCAGTAGCTTGTGGATCAAAATAATTCCATGCTCTTTTCCATGTACCCCATCCCCATGAAGATATGAAAGGTAAAAATAGTGCATCAGTTCCATCTTTAAAGTCTGCAATTGGATACATATATCCAGTAACATGCATTAAAGAACTTTCATTTTTATACTTTTCCAAAGCTACATTCAAGAAGCCCAAAAACTGAGGTGCAACGACTAAATCATCTTCTACTACAATTACACGTTGGTATTTATCACACAAACTTGTAACACCAGAAATAATCGAGTTTGCTAAACCTCTATTCGTTGTAGATTCTATAATTTCAGCTTTAGTTCCTACTAGAGAGTAGACTACCTCACGAGCTTGCATTACTTTTTCTTTATCCTCTTCTTTTTTTGCCCCATCGCAAAAAACATAGAGAGGACTATCCACAAACTCAGGACACTGTATCAGGCTTTCCAGAGTTCGGCGAGTATGCTCTGGACGTTTATAGACAAAAAGTGCGATCGGTGAATAGTTCATTGAAGTAATTAAATTAATAGTGATATTTGTTTAATTTTGATTTAAAATCACATGAGAATACAAATTTTAATTATTTACTAATTTATCTAATTTTTTTAACCCAAAAATAGCAAAAAGCAAATACCAAAATGTATACGATCCGTATAAAGAGCCAGAAAACATAGTACCTATAGAATATTGAATATAAAGTAACCCTAACCAACTCCAAGAGCTATTTTTTGCCATAATTATACCTATTGCTTTGATTGCTGCATAAATATAAATTATCACAAATAAGGAGCCACCTAAAAGCCCAGTAGCAAGAAACGCTTCTAATATCAGGTTGTGTGGATATCCTAAATTGGGAATTTCTAAACCGTAACCAAATATTGGGTACTCTGTGATAAGTTCACTCGCTTTTTGATATAGTTCTGGTCGTTGAACAAATCTTGAATCATCAAAATCATCTCCATTCAAAAGAGATGAGAAACGTTCTAATAATCCACTACCAGAATCTATTGAAAATGAAAATGCGATATTTGCAAAAATAGCAACAATAACAATGATACCGGATATTTTAAATATATTAACCCCCTGGCGTTGCAAACTAACTAATAATAAACAAACACATACAATAATCGCTATAATTGGTCCCTTTGAAGCTGCAAAAAATAGCAAAATCAGACCTGTCACCAAAGAAAAAATATATAATATTTTAGTAATCCTATTTTTAGAAGATTCTCTGTTTAGTAATACGTACAGACTGATTAACAATAGTGAACCACCTTGATGGCCTAAAGAAATAGGGTTGAATGCCTCTCCACCAAGTCTACCTTGTTCAGTAAATGTTTTACTAACTTGTCCTTGTGCAATTAGAGGTAATGCTAGAATTGAAGCGAGCGTTAGAAACATCCAAGATAAATACAAATATTTTTTTGACGATTTTAAATCTAAAAATAGAAAAGTTATTCCTGGTATTAAGCAAATACCGAACCAGTTTAATAAGTATTCACTAGATTCTTTAACCAAGAGGTCATTATAACCTAGATCGTATATTATTCTAAAAGTGTAAAAAATAATAAATATAAAAACCAATAAAGATAATGATACTTTTTTTTGCTTATTTGTTTTTGTGTTATTGCTGGCATTAGTCTTCTTTTTGATAAATAAAAGTACTAATATACTTAGTGAAATTACAATTGCTCGATAAGGTATAGTTGTCAAACGTGAAGTTGAAGCATCTTTGATTGAGGAAGCAATTATTCCATAGCCAAAAAGAGCTATTGAAAATAATAATATTTTTACTTTCAAGTAAAATGACGAAACAGATATTTTCAAATTCATAAATTAGGGCTAATGTTTATTTGTGCATAAATATGCTTAAACAAAGTATGAGAGAAATTCTCTGCTAAATTATCTTCTACAAACTCATCTATCATTTTTAAATCAAAAAATATTGCTTGATGCTGCTCATCATTAATAAAATCTATAATACCATTAGCAATTGCTTGAGGCGATGTTGAATCTACAGTTATCCCAAGCCTATTATGACGTACTAACTGTCCCATTAAACCGTAATTAGATGATAATACAGGTTTTTGTGCAGCAGCAGCCAGCAATAATATCCCACTCATTCCAACATGTTTTTGGTAAGGAGCTAGTATCACATCTGCTAGCTGAAAATAGAGATGAACATTCTCTTCTGCTATAAATTCATCACGGATAATTATTTGTACAGGTAAGGATTGAGAAATCTTTTTTATTTGACTCTGTATTGATATTTTATCTGTTGATGATATAGAACCTACCAATAATAAACATAGCTTTTCACAAATATCAGAAGGTAAAAGTTGAATAGCATCTAGTAATTGATAGATGCCTTTACGATTTGTTAATGTACCAAACAAAAGAAATATCTTTTTGTCTGGATCGATTCTAATTTTTTGGCGTAATTGCTCTATTTTATACTGCTCAGACTTATATATTCTTACCGGATCTGCTAAATGAAAAACTTTAGCTTGAGAGTGAAGCTTTTCGATATGTTTAATTGCAAACGGATCTAAAGAGAATAAACATTGAAATTGGGGGTTATTTAAAACTCCAGATAAAAGCAATTTTTGTCGCCATTGTCGAAATATATCTTTCCGAGAAAATGTGTAGTTATCAAACTCTTTGTAATGGAATGTCGGTCTAAAATAAATGCCAGAAAACTTACAAGGAGACTTTTTCCCCAAAACTATAGGTAATTGAAGAGTATCCAAATACATTAATAAGCAGTGTTCTGCTTTTAGCTCCCTAGCATATTTACAGTATAGGTTCCATTCTCTAAAAATCCTTTTGACTAAAGAATGGTTGCTAATGAAATCAGAATATTCTTCTACAGTTATTGGGATAAATCTAATCTGCGAACTATTCCGATCTAGAGATATTTTTACAACATCAGAGTGTTCATCGATAAACTTTGGGGATACAACTATATCTAGATTAATTGGTAATTTTGCCTCACAGCAATAATTAATCAAATGACTGATGTAACTTGGATGATGTCCTCCTGTAGCCAGATCGAACAGCATAATTCGGTGATTGCTGTTTTCTAAAAGCTGACGTGTGATTGACTCTTCAGACGGAGGAAAAATACTCATAATTAAATTACGATAACCTATTTAACAGAAAATTTATGAATGGTTTAGTTTTAGTGTAAAAGTCAAATTCTTCTTTAAAACAATCCAAAGCATTTTTACTATAGAATTCATAGTTGTTTAAAATCTTTTCAAGAGCTTGTTCAATTTCTAAAGAATTAGAAGGATCTCTAATCACAATCCCAAATTGATATTTATTATTTAATTCAGCTAGAGATTGTAGATCGTTCATAAGAACAGGTTTTCCATATTCTAAGTATCCAGACAACTTGCCTGAAGCTTTGGCAATCTCGGAGTTATTTGCATCTATATCTTTATAAAAAGCTAAACCAATAGTAATTGAGCTAAAAACTTTATATATTTCCTCTAAAGGAAGCGGATCTAAAGATAAGAATAGATTTTGAGAATTAATGTTTCTTAATGAAACAATGTAAGGATCGTCCAATTGTCTCTTTTTACGTTCATGAAAAACTAAAGAAACATTTTTCTGCTTGATAGATTTAAAAGCATAAGCTAGAGTACTACAAAAAACATCATCGTTAACCATCCCAGCTTGAATAACTAAACAATGATCCTCTTGCCGATTTAAATTAAATTTTTCTACAAAATAGTTACAGGAGAGATTACCTCCAGAGGTTAATGATTTTGAATTAACTGAATTGGGGATATAAAATACTTGTTTATGATGATATTCATGATATTCAGAGAGATGCCTAAAACGTGCTTCGTCTTGAATTAAAATGCAATCCATTTTTTTGTAAATAAATCGTTCTAGTATTCTACCAATTCGGTCAAATTTTGTGTTTTTCTGATTTCTCAATTCCAGGGAAAAATATACTAAATTGCTTTTAAAAAAGAAAGATTCGGCGAATGCCAAAATACTTCCTCTTGAATCAATACCAATACTAATTTCACTTTTACAACCCACAAAACCTTGTTTAATTTTATGAGCTAATATCTGGAATGTAAACAAAATTAATTCTATAACTCGAACTAATAAACCCAAATTATTTTGATAAAAAATTTGAGAAAATTTTAGAGAAATTGAAGGATTTATATAGAGAACAAAAATGCCCGTAGGTAATTGCTCAATTCTAGGATAATTTGATTTTACAGTATAAATAGTAACAATATATCCATTCTGGGCTAAAACTTTTGCTAAATTAATAGTGGATGGGGAAGCACTCAGCCAATCATCATAAAAGAATATAGAACATGGCTTATTTGTATTCATATTATCGCTCGGTAATTTGCCAAAAAGACTCATTTCAATACCTCCCGCAGTGTAAGTGATACCCTTTGAATTTGCTCATCGGTCAACGCCATCCCGCTAGGTATATAAAAACCGCGACGGGCAATTTTTTCTGCTACAGGACAAGACACATCATCAAACAACCCCATTTTTCGGAATACAGGTTGCTCGTGCATAGACCAGAAAAAGGGACGAGTGCCAATTTTATGCTTACCCAAACGCTGCATTGCCTCGACCGCATCAAAGGGCACTTCATCCTTCAACACCAAGCCATACACCCAATAAATATTCTCGGCATAGTCAGTTTTTGGGATGGGTAACTGTAAACCAGCAATATCTGATAACAGTTCTGTATATCTTTGCCCCATGTGGCGTTTGCGAGCCACAAATTCATCCAGTCGTTCCAACTGGGCAACCCCAAGAGCCGCTTGCAAATTGGTCATGCGGAAATTCCAGCCCAATTCTTCATGGACAAAGCGTTTGTGGGGCTGAAAGCACAGATTGCGTAAAGAACGGCAACGTTCCGCCAATTTTTCATCATCCGTAACCAGCATTCCCCCCTCACCAGTGGTGATGTGCTTGTTGGGGTAGAAGCTAAAGGTACTTATGTCGCCAAAACTACCGCAGGGATGACCTTTATAGGTTTGACCGTGCATTTCGGCAGCATCTTCAATGATTTTCAGCCCATGTTTATCAGCCAAGGCTAGGACTGGCTCCATATCTGTAGGCAACCCATAGATATGCACAACCATGATGGCTTTTGTTCTCGGTGTGATTTTCGCCTCAATCTGGCTGACATCCATATTCCAGGTATGGCGATCGCAATCTACCACCACTGGCATAGCACCAGCACGCACAATCGCAGCAGCACAGGAAATAATTGTGAATGTAGGGAGAATCACCTCATCCCCTTGACCAATTCCTAATGCGGCAACTGCCGCATCAAGAGCAACAGAACCATTGCTAACAGCAATACCATATTTACGTCCTAATCGGGTAGCAAATTGTTCTTCAAATTGTTTAATAAACGGTCCTTCCGAAGAAATCCAGCCTGTTTCGATACACTCAAATAAATATTTCTTCTCGTTGCCATCTAGCAGTGGCTCATTTACTGGAACTGGATTCATAGCTTACTCAACTCAACTATTTTGGCTTGCTCTGCGGTAATGCCAATAAATCTGGTTTTGTCCTGCTCACCCACATAGGGACCTTGCTTAACTTCAATCATCTCGATTTCTTCAAGCACCTCAAAACCATGTCCACCAGTGACTAAGAGGATGACATCACCAGATTCTAAAATTCGGCTTTCCAGGTATTTCTGGTGGTTGCTGTAAAAGTCTACCCGCAACTTCCCCTTTCTAATGAATAAAACTTCTTGGGTATATTGCACTTCACGAGGTACAGGATTGTGGACGTGGGGTTGAATGGCTTTCCCCACTGGGTGACGCATATAAGCCATCTGTTGAGAAAGTTCATTGGGTGTGAAAAAGTGAATCCCTGGTTTGTCAAATCTTTGGGAAACAATTAGGGCGAGTAGCTGATTCTGGTGGGTAATTTGGTCGATCATTTTTGCAATGAGGGTAAATTTTATCTAATTTCCGCAATCCTAAATAATTGCTGAGTGTGTAACAGCTGTAACTAGAAGATGCAGTTCTCACAAACCAACTCGGATTGCCATAGAGCGCAAGGCTTTTTTTACTTTAAGTTGTTCAGCAGAATGAAGAACATACATAAAAATAAATAAAACGGCTACCATTGCTATTGCTAGTGATAGCAAATATGTCAAAATATTATTGAGATGAAGCAGAAAAACAATCAATGTCCATAAGAATAAGAAACCACTTAAACCAGTTAGATTTCTTAGTAGCAATAAATCTTCTGATTTAACATTAGCAATTGCTGGATACACAAGTAACAACACTTCAACGATGCTACTGGTTACGTGACTTATCAAGAAGCCTAATGCACCATACCGAGGAATTAGGACTAGAGCAGGTAGAACCCAGCATACTGCACCGATGGTACTCCCCCATCCTACTCTGGCTGTTTTGCCATCTACTACTAAATACTGGATTGAGACTGCGGTTATCCCTGTTAGTACACTTGCCCACAGAAATAACCAAGCTAGGATAATTGCTGGTTGATAGTCTGTTCCAAAAAGCCAAGTTATGAGATTAGGTAAAAACAAACAGGTCGTACTTGATGAAAGCAAAAGCAGAATCCATACACTTCTCAAATGTACAGATTTTAAATATCCATGTTGACCTTCGTTTGTGGAACTAGCAGATAGATGGGAAATGACGGCTGGAGCAATTGCTAATGGAATAAACCCAACCAGTGATCCCATATTTTGAGCTGCTCGTAAATATCCTAAACTCTCTAAGCCACTATAATGACTCACTAATCCCATCAACGGCAGGTTGATCAAACTGAACAGAAGATTTGTGCCTAGATAGTAAGGCAAACCAAATTTGAGAATGGAGCGCACTTCTTGCCAAAAGTGGTCAAAGCGCAAGTGAATTGCTTTAGCTTGAAGCACTGGTTTCACAATCAAATAACTCCAAACAATCTGAAGAACTGCGGATAAAATTAGCCCTCCAATTGCTCCTTTCAAACCAAACTGCCATGCAGATAATAGAGTTACAGTGTTACCGACGATCAACCCTAGAGATGACCGAATGGCATAAGCTCGGAAATCTTGTAATCCTACGAGAAAGAGTAAAGGAATATTACCCAGAGGCTGTAACCCAGCTAAGATAGCGGCTGCACCCAACCAAGGGGAAACACCGGGTTCTGTCAACCAATGTTCAGCCAGTGGTTTGCGGAAAAGCCAAACTCCTAAACCCATGACAACATTAACAGAACAAATCAGCGTAAAAGCAACACCAAACAGCCGCCCAATTGCCTCTGTTCCAATTGTTTGATGTCTAGCACCATTACGTTGTAGCGCAATTTCTATACCCAGACCAGAGAACCCTTGGACTGTCTGCGCTAATGAAATAACAATATTGTAAATTCCTAGAGATTGAGGACCTAGTAATCTCGCTATTATAGGCAAAGCTAAAGCATTTGTTAACTTGGAAATAATATTGGCTACGCTTAACCAAGCACCACTCTTAATTAAGCTAGTAATTGTACTCATATATATAGTACATATAGTAAATAAATAAACTTCTTGAACGTCGAATCCCAGGCAAACTTATCTGACTCAAAGCAGACCTTTTTCTACCGTAAGACCCCCTAGAGTGATAGTAACCAGACCCGCTTTCAGTAGTAACCGCATTCACCACCATTCCTAAAACGTGCGATCGCGCTTGCTCAAGCATCATCTTCGTACTCTTAGCAACAGCAGAGTCAAGCACTCCAGGACGTACAACCAGCAATATCCCATCTGCCATCTTGCCTAGCATCAGTCCATCACCAAACAAACTCAAGGCAGGAGTATCAATAATGACACAATCATAATCTTTGGCTGCCTCTTGAATTAACAAAGCCATGCGCTGTGAGTCTAGCAATGCTGCCGGATTAGGTGGAATTGTTCCAACGGTTAGCACATCTAAGTTAACCATTACTTTTTGGGTAGTGCAGGAAAACTCTGCTTGACCGACTAAAACATTACTCAGTCCTAGCAAGTTGGGTAATTTCCAGATTTGTTGTTGGCAAGAGTGACGCATATCCGCATCTACCAACAGCACTTTGCGTCCCATATGTGCTTTAGCCACTGCCAGGTTAGATGCCACAAACGACCTACCTTCACCTGGACTTGAACTAACCACAGCAATTACTTTTAGCGGTTTATCAAAAACGGTAAAATCCAAGTTCGTCTGAAGCATCTCAAAGGCTGAATTCGCTACCGAGTAAGGATTCTCTCTCATTGACAGTTCTAATAAAGACTCTGCCTCACCACCTTTAGATTTTTGACCTAAGTGAGGAATTGTACCCAGCAACGGATAATCAAATAGCTGTTGAGCTTGCTCAATAGTTTTCAGGGATTGATCCATAGCTTCCAACATTAAAGCTATCCCCACACCTAATAAAATTCCCAAAAATCCACCCACCGCCAGGTCGAGTGTAGTTTTGTCAGGTGCTTTGTTAGGAAGTAAAGCTATAGATACCACCTGTGCATTACCGACATTTTGATTGACAGCGACATCCACTTCTTGCGATCGCTTCAGCAGTTCTTCATAAGTTCCTCGTGCTACTTGCAACTGTCGCTCTAGCTGTTGTTGGTTTTGTTGCAATTGAGGTAAGACACCCAACCGTTTTTGGGACATTGTGTATGCATCCTGCAAAACCTTAATTCGATTGGCTAATGCTGAACGTTCCACATCCGACTGCACCAACTGAGCAGTTAGAGTCTGCTTGAGTTCTCCCATCTGTAAATTTTGCGTTGGTACAGATTTTTCGCTGCCCGCGTTTTCCGAAACTCGCATTCCTAACTGTTTTTTGAGAGCTGCTGCTTTTGCCATCAAATTAACGATCGCTGGATGTTCATTTGTATAGCGAGTCTGTGCCACCGCTAACTCGTTTTCCACTTTCTGATATTCTGTTAGCACCTCCTGCACACCTTTGGATTGACTTAAATTGCCTATATCTAAAGCTTGCAGCGAATTCAATTTCAATTGGCGTTGCAGAAGTTGTGAGCGAGTCGCGGCATCTACCAAGTTTGACTGAGCTTGAGTTATCTGACCAGATAACTCATTGAGCCTTTCTACACCTGTGGTAGCTTCTTGGTCTAAAGCAACTACCTTGTTTTCTTCTTTAAACTTACGCAAAGCTGTCTCTGCTCTAATTACCCTTGCCTCTACATCAGGCAATTGGTTACTCAAAAATCTCTTTGCAACCCTTGCCTGGGCTTGATTAACGTTAATATTGTTTGCTAGGTAATATTTCATCATCGAATTCACAACAGCTGCGGCTTCTTTTGGATCGCTACTGCGGTAAGAAATCGCCAAAATATCTGTACCTCGGATACTTTTCACCTTGAGTTTTTTGAGAAACTCATCTATTTCTAGAGGTGTTCCTTTCTTATCTGTCAGGCTTAGGCTAGTAATGGTTTTCTTAACTATTGGATTGGAGCGAATTATCTCAGCTTCTGTATCCAATGGGCTGCTTAGTTGAGTCACACCGTTTAACTCTCCAACTTGTGTCGAGGGACTTGTCAGCGAAGAAACACGGTCAGTTTTGCTGAAAAGCAACTTGCCTTCTGCTTCATAAATTGGTTTTTGTCTGATGGCAATTAAAGCTGACAGTCCAAAAACAGAGCCAGTCACCGCAGCTATCAGTAGCCAACGCCTTTTCAGAATCAGCCAGTATTGTTGCAAATCTAGGGAGTTTTGGTCTTCTTGGTTAGAGGGCATGGAATATGTTGCGAATACCTGGAATACTTACTAATTTTGCTCCTCAACTTTGGTAGTCCAAGATAGTCATTTGGACATACTTAGGTTTAATTATTTACAAAACTAAATATATATAAAATACCAGACCTATCTGTAATTTTCTCAGATCGCTTTCCTTTTTATTACATCTTTGTTATCCCAGAAATATTACCTAAATGTCAACGTATTTTTTATATTCTTTATTGAAATTTTAATTAATTTAATACCAAATCTATGTGAATGTTACTGTACCTTCACCAATTCCAATCCTTGGTATGAAGTTGATAACAGCTTTTTATAAATTACAAAGCTTGATATTAAGTTGATAATAGCCTTTTATCAGATAGAATAAATTTTTTGCCATGATTTTATCACTCTGTAAATATCTACTTTCAAAGTAAATTTACTGTAATTATTTAAATTTAAAGTTTATAGAGACTACATTCATGGCATTATGCAAATGTCAAAGCAAGAACTTTAAATCTATCGTGTGAGTCGGACAGCCAACACAAGTAAAATATGTTTTTTATAGACATACTATGCAAAGGCACTGACAATTACCCTTCCAGCTTCTAATACTCAATACCCAATTGCTTTGAAAAACAGAGCATGAGAAAAATTTCTCGTTTCTCTATGCTTTGACACAATACAGCTAGTTTTTAGTATTACCATCTTTGAATTTCTTGCTGCTTTTAAGGAACAAATAAATAGCAGGATACTGAAAAATAATCAAAATCAATGACTCTTACAATTTATGTTAGTCGCCCTACCAATGCTAGGTTGCCAAATATAGTCCGCAGCCTACCGATATTGCTCTTGTTAGGGGATATTTTTGGGTTGCTCATTTGTTTAGCGATCGCACAATGGTTGCGTTTAGATCAACCCTTACATTGGCTCAATCCATTGCTTTATGGATTTGTTTGCATGATACTTGCAGCATTTTATTTAGCAGATGCTTACTATCCAGATCGGCAAATTGCAGGTTTGAGAGCGCCGGCTCGAATTATTGTTTGTAACATTGCGATCGCGTTCTTTATTTCTGCGCTCATTTACTTGTCAGGTATTGCCCAACATAATCCGGTATCGTGGCGGAGTGTCTTTCTACCTAGCTTGGGAATCTTTACCATTTGGGCAGTGATATTGCGCTTGGTGGCAGTGAAATTGGTGCGATCGCACGAAGAGAAAAGTCGTTGGTTAATACTAGGAGCGGGAGATAATGCCATTAAATTTGCACAAAAATTGCTGGGACTTAATCCTTTAGGAAAGTTGACAGTTCTAGCGGAGGAAAATCAAAAAACCATAGACTTACCAAAAAGCAATCTGAGTGATCAGGGAAATCTGAGCGATTTGTCGCAATGGAGTCAAGAATCCTGGTCTGGAGTCATAGTTACAGCGCAGATAAATTTTTCTACATCTGAAGCACAACAATTAATGCAGATGCGCTTGCGAGGTATTCCGGTTTACACATTGCCGGATGTTTACGAAACATTTTGGTATAAACTACCTTCATCGCTGCTACAAGATAAATGGTTGGCTTTTAGCGATGGCTTTAACCTAATGCCTGGTTACTTCAGCAAGAAACTGAAGCGAGTTGTCGATGTCATATTGATACTGTTTTTACTAGTATTAGTTGCACCACTTCTGTTGTTGGTTGCATTGCTAATTAGATTAGATAGTCCTGGGCCAGTATTGTACAGTCAGCAGCGAAGTGGGTTATACGGTAAACCATTTAGAGTTTATAAATTTCGCTCCATGTATCAGGATGCAGAGAAGCTGGGGGCACAGTGGGCTAGTCAACGCGATCGACGGATCACCAAAGTCGGATACTGGCTACGTTTGTTACGTATTGACGAATTACCCCAAATATGGAACGTCTTACAGGGTGAAATGAGTCTGATTGGGCCTCGTCCAGAACGACCAGAATTTGATGTCAAACTCAAAGAAGCGATTCCCTACTATGAAGTACGCTATCTGGTAAAACCGGGAATTACAGGCTGGGCACAGGTTATGTATCCCTATGGAGCATCTATTGAAGATGCTTATGAAAAGCTTTCTTACGATCTGTATTACATCAAGAATTATTCCATTTGGTTGGATTTAGCGATCGCGTTCAAAACCATTCGAGTTGTTTTGTTAGGTAAAGGTAGATAAGGAAAAAGAAATGAAAAAGAAAATATTGGTAACTGGCGGTGCTGGTTACATTGGCTCCCATGTAGTTCGTCAACTGGGGGAAGTTGGTTATGATGTCGTGGTCTACGACAACTGTTCTACAAGTTCATCAGCATCCGTACTACACGGGAAACTAATTATTGGCGATTTAGTAGACACTGAGCATCTTTATCAAGTTTTTGCCCAGCATGAATTCAGCGCCGTCTTACACTTTGCCGCTAGTCTGATTGTTCCAGAATCAGTAGCTCATCCCCTCGACTACTACGCAAACAACACCCGCAACACCTTGAATTTGCTGCACTGCTGTAGCGTTATGGGTGTTAACAAGTTGATTTTTTCCAGCACAGCCGCAGTGTACGGAGAAGTGGAACAAAATCCTGTTACTGAGTCGAATCCCACACAGCCCATTAATCCTTACGGACGTTCAAAGTTGATGAGTGAATGGCTGATCCAGGACTATGCAGCAGTATCTTCACTACGCTACGTAATTCTACGTTACTTTAATGTAGCAGGTTCTGAACCAAGTGGACTATTGGGGCAAATGTCACCGAATGCTACTCACTTGATTCGGGCTGCTTGTGATGCGGCACTCCAGCGCAAGCCGGAAGTACGAATTTTTGGTACTGATTTTCCCACGCCTGATGGAACTGCAATCCGAGACTATATCCACGTCGAGGATTTGGCGACTGCTCACTTAGATGCTTTGGATTACTTAGAACAAAGAGGGGAAAGCCAAATTTTCAACTGCGGTTACGGGCAAGGATACAGTGTGCGACAAGTTATTGAAAGAGTTAAGGCTATTTCTGGTGTAGATTTTCCCGTTATTGCCGCACCACGTCGTCCGGGCGATCCTGCCTGTGTTGCAGCTTGTGCTGATAAAATCCGTAGGGTTTTGGGTTGGCAACCAAAGCACAATGATTTAGACGAGATTATCAACACAACTATTACTTGGGAAAAACAGAGGAGTAACTTGGTAAGGCAGAAGCATCTAAATATGGCATATACATAATTAGAACTGTCACACCTAATTAACCTTGTAGCGTGTAATTTACATAAGCATTATAAGTAAAGAAAGGCACGCAATCACTAACGTTGTAGGCGGCGGACAGTTCAACATCTGACTCAAAACCTTTTTCAATCAACTCTTTACCCGAACTGCATTTTTTAAAGTACTCCGGTAAATCCTGCTGGAAAGCCTGAAATGTTGCCACAGCCACTTCCGCTTCTGGTGATAGACTGCCATCTAAATAACTGAGAATTGCCCCAGCACCAATTAAATCTTCAAATGCAGGACGTAGGCTACCATCATCTTTCCACCTCTCACCGGCAGGAATCACAGCGATTTTATCGCCATACTTTTGAGCAAACTGCGCTACAGCTTGGCAATTTCGCAAGCAACCAGCCAAAGTTGGTGTATTCCCAGTATGTAAAGTCAGAAAAGAACCATTCGGTGAGGGTAAAACTAGTCTAGTTCCAGCCGGAATCTGAACAACCGATTTTGGCGAGAGAGAATATCCTGTTGTAGTCCAACGTTGTCTATGACTTGCCAACTCTGCTCGCACTGACTTGGCATAATCTATGACAGATTCATCTCTCATCGCGTAGGGAAAAATTATCGCACCGTTGTTGGTGGCGATTTCCACACAGGTAGAAAAAGAGAGAACGTCAACTATCACAACTACATCACTGATAGGAGCGAGTTGAGCAACTCCTTGTAGTCCCCACTCACAGCGCAGATTAAACTCTGATTGGTTGTAAATCATTGGAGCGATCGCAAAAGACAATATGATAAAAATAAAACCATAGATAAATAAACTTAGTGTAAATAATTAAAGGTTTGTAGTCAGCACGAAGAGTGCTAATTTTAGAGCTTCAGCCCTCTCTACGAGAAGCTACGCGTAGCTTGCTTCCCTTAAGGGGTACACTACGAACTAAAAATTAGCAGTAAGTAGGTCAGCAGTTATAATCAATATAAAACTTCAAGGTTCAAAATATTATGAATTTAACTGTAAAAACTTATCCTAACAATACTGCACCCAAGTTAACTTATGATGTGCTGATTGAAAATCAACAAGATGGCAGAGTTAGTGCGACAGTTTTAGGCTTGCCAGATTTTAAAGGCTCTGGTGTGACTAAAGAACAAGCGCTAGAGAAACTAATTCAACTTTTACAAGAGCGAGAACCAGAAATAGTAACTTTGGAAATTGAGCTTCCCCAAACCGAACATCCTTGGATGAAATTTGCGGGAATGCACAAAGATAACCCTCTTTTTGCTGATGTGCTGGAATACATAGAAGCTGAACGGAGTCAAATTGACTTTAAGAATGAGACAAAGTGAGTATTATGTGGATATTAGATACAGACCATCTGTCCTTATTTCAAAATAGTCATCCACTAGTCACGCAACGCATAAGACAATATCAAAGAAAAAAAATTTGGATACAAAGAGATGGTACAGAAATGGGCATCGCTAACGAATTAATCGCGGCTGGGGTATCTAAAGAAGATATTGTATTAGGATTTCACGCTCCTTATAAACGCCAATTTACTGACTTTGCTGTTGGATAAGTAGCAGGAAATAAGCAATAGTAATCTTTGCCCTGATTATCCACTATCCGGTAAACTCAGAAATACTGCGTTATTCCTGATCATGTCCGATTCTCAAACTGTTAGTGCTGCTGTTGCCAAACTCTACAATACCTACCCCTTTCCGCCAGAAGCTCTGTTGGATGAACCACCTCCAGGCTACAACTGGCGCTGGAATTGGCTAGCCGCTCATAACTTCTGCACAGGTCAAAAACCCCAAAGGCAAGATATTCGGATTTTAGATGCAGGTTGCGGTACTGGTGTGGGTACAGAGTACTTGGTTCACCTCAATCCCCAAGCTTCTGTTGTGGGAATTGACCTCAGTACAGGCGCTTTAGCTGTCGCCAAAGAACGTTGTCAGCGTTCAGGGGCTAACCACGTTGAATTTCATCACCTCAGCTTGTTTGACGTGGAACAGTTGCCGGGTGAGTTTGATTTAATTAACTGTGTTGGTGTTTTACATCATACCCCCGATCCAATTCGTGGTATTCAAGCTTTGGCGAAGAAGTTAGCCCCAGGCGGCTTGATGCACATTTTTGTGTATGGAGAATTGGGGCGCTGGGAAATTCAACTCATGCAAAAAGCGATCGCACTGATTCAAGGTGACAAAAAAGGCGACTACCGCGATGGTGTCCAAGTTGGGCGGCAAATCTTCGCTTCTTTACCAGAAAATAACCGAATTGTCAAATACGATAAACAACGTTGGTCACTAGAAAACCACAAGGATGAATACTTTGCTGATATGTACGTTCATCCCCAAGAAATTGACTACAACATTGAGACGCTATTTGAATTAATTGATGCTTCAGGATTGGAGTTTATTGGTTTCTCGAATCCGAGTTTCTGGAATTTGGAGAGACTTTTGGGCAAAGCACCAGAGTTAGTCGAACGAGCAAAAGATTTCAGCGATCGCCAGCTTTACCGTCTGATAGAATTACTAGATCCAGAAGTAACTCATTACGAGTTTTTCCTCGGTCGTCCTCCCTTAATCAAAGCCGACTGGACAGACGATAACGCCCTATTGGCAGCGATTCCCGAACTTAATCCTTGTATTGAAGGATTTCCCAGTCAATGTTTCTTTAATTACGATTACCAGATTGTTAATTTATCAGTAGCAGAGTTTGAGTTTATGCAAAGATGTGATAAACATTTCACAGTTGCAGAGATTTTGGCAGGTGTAGAACTGGGATTGGATGGGGTAAAAACACTTCTTCAGCAACAGCTGATTTTATTGACACCTGCTTAATTACACTACATTTCGATACTGAGTTAAGACTAATCAATTTATACTCGTGGCGATGAGCGATCGCTCATCACCACTTTTAGCAAATTAATGTAGATTAGGAAAGTGCCCAAGAAACGGGGTATTGTACATCCCAAAAGTTGGAGTTTTCTGGAATTCAGCAGTGGTGCGATGTTTAACAACAAGCCGCTACTCTACGATTTTGATTTGCGGTACGTTCATACACTCCTCAAGCACCAGTTGATTTTATTGAGACCGACTTAATTCAAACACCAAGATGCTATGTAACCTCTTTGGAGGAAATTATTCTCTCAAAAAATCTGGAATTGGAAGAAATTTTGAATTTTCAGGCAGCGATTATTGATTATTCACCCCTCACTCCCTCACATCATCATCTGCTCTCTCGCTTGTGGGGGCGCGATTTTACTGACTGTCTAATGTTGACAAGAAGTTAATTGTTTTTTCCTAAAGTATTGTTACCGCATCGTGATATGATTCAGCTGACTGAATGTGCAGTCATCATGTTTAACTGTACTGGTTTCAAGTCCCGTGAGCTTGTCAGACGAATCAATTGCGCCCACTCCGACAACGCAACAAGATGCTAAAACTGATTCTGAAGACGCAGAATCAGATAACTCCATGCAAGAGTTCTATCAACTCTTCCAGCGATTATTGGTAATCACGCTTGTCTTGACGGGGGTTATTTTTATCTCTGTGTGGATTTTTTATTCCTTGAACATTGCTCTTAATTATTTAATTGGGGCGTGTACAGGTGTGGTTTACTTAAAAATGCTGGCTAGAGACGTTGAGCAGCTGGGTAGTGAGAAAACCAGTTTGAGCAAAACTCGTTTTGCTCTATTTATGGGAGTGATGATCGTGGCAACTCAATGGCGTGAGCTACAGATTCTGCCCATATTTTTGGGATTTCTCACTTACAAAGCCACGCTCCTCGTCTATATGGTGCAAATTGCGTTCATTACTGATTCTTAAAAAGTCAGGCTCACAAAGACAATAATCCCATCCTCGCTCGTTGGGGAAAATGCTTGAAGAATGCAAATGCTTAGTGTCTTAAACGCCTTTAATTCTTTTCCCCTCGCCGCATTAGAAGTAGGTCATCATTTCTACTGGCAGTTGGGCAATCTTAAAATTCATGGGCAAGTTTTTCTCACATCATGGTTTGTGATTAGCATTTTAGTAGTGGCTTCAATAGCTGCTACTCGCAACGCACAAAGAATTCCCAAAGGCATCCAAAATTTGATGGAATATGCCCTAGAATTTATTCGTGATTTGGCAAAAAACCAACTCGGTGAGAAAGACTATCGCCCTTGGGTGCCATTTATTGGCACATTGTTCTTGTTTATTTTCGTATCGAACTGGTCGGGTGCGCTAATTCCTTGGAAGCTCATCAAGCTACCTTCGGGTGAATTGGCAGCTCCCACCAATGACATCAATACGACTGTTGCATTGGCACTGCTAACCTCTTTAGCGTACTTTTACGCAGGTTTTAGCAAACGGGGTTTGGGCTACTTTAAGAAATATATAGAGCCAACACCCATTCTATTGCCGATCGCAATTCTCGAAGATTTCACCAAGCCCCTCTCCCTAAGCTTCCGGCTATTTGGTAATATTTTGGCGGATGAATTGGTAGTAGCGGTGCTGGTGCTGCTAGTTCCTCTATTTGTACCTCTGCCTGTAATGGCCTTGGGTTTATTTACCAGTGCCATTCAAGCCCTGGTTTTTGCTACCCTAGCGGGGGCATACATTCATGAGGCAATCGAGGGACACGGTGGAGAAGAGCATGAGGAGCATTAAACTTCTCAGTTGATAGCACAGTTCCAAGAGCATATTTGCTCAAAACATCGCAAAAGCGATTTGTCAGAACTCGGTGCAGCAAGCGTGAAAAACACGTTTCTAGTCGTTAACGTACATTTGTTAGTTTTGTAATCAAACCAAGGAAAATTAAAATGGATCCATTAGTGCAGGCTGCTTCAGTTCTCGCTGCTGCTTTAGCGATTGGTTTAGCTGCAATTGGCCCTGGTATTGGTCAAGGAAATGCTGCTGGACAAGCAGTAGAAGGTATTGCCCGTCAACCAGAAGCAGAAGGAAAAATTCGCGGTACTCTGCTATTAACCTTGGCTTTCATGGAATCCCTGACTATTTATGGTCTAGTTATTGCCCTAGTACTACTGTTTGCTAACCCCTTCGCAGGATAAGACATGACGACTCCACACGCTGACAGCAAGCTGTACAGCGTAAGCTCTCTTAAGAAATTAAGAGGTTCGTCATTAGCTTCAATGACCGGTTATGCAAGGGTTACTATGTTTTCCAAGAATGTATAGGCACTCCTGGATGTAGGGTTAGCGACCCGTTTCCTAGTCCCGGACACTGCGGTTGATAATTAAACATCCCGTTATTGTTGAGGGGAAGTGTTATCAGCTTGAAACCTTGGTTAAACATTGGCTCATGTAACCACATCCGCAAGGATGCTGCACTTAATACTTAGCAGTTCGACTTCGCTCACTGCTAAAACTGAGCGAAGTCGAAGTTTTAGTGCTTTGGCGACAACTCAAACATCTATTTCCTTAAAAACCTACGGTTATTTTTGGGAATAGATGTAATCGTCGCCGCTCCAAAATTCATCCCAACACCAAATTAAAAATTATGGTGTGGGGCTTCTTTTGGCTCAAGCTAAAATTGCAAATCCAAAATCCCTTGACCCTTGTTGGCTATGGGTCTTTAACAATATCAAAGGTTGGATAATTTTGCTAGCCAGGAAAACTGCTACTCCAGCCAAAGAGGAGAGAAATGTTTGATTTCGATGCTACCTTGCCCTTCATGGCATTACAATTCCTGCTATTGGCAGCTTTGTTGAATGTAATTTTCTATAAGCCACTGACCAAGGTACTAGACGATCGCGATAATTATATCCGAACTAATACCCTTGAGGCGCGGGAACGCTTGGCGAAAGCTGAACGTTTAGCTACTGAATATGAGCAGCAGCTCGCAGAAGCACGCAGACAATCGCAAGCTACTGTAGAAGCAGCTCAAGTTGAAGCTAAGAAAATTACTGCCGAAAAAATCGCTGAGGCCCAAAAAGAAGCTCAGTCTCAACGAGAACAAGCTGCTGTTGAAATAGAGCAACAAAAGCAGGAAGCTATGCGTACCTTAGAGCAACGAGTTGATGCTCTAAGTAGGCAGATTCTAGAAAAACTATTGGGACCAACTCCAGTTAGATAAACTAACAAAACTGGTTCTCTTGAAAGCATACGCGCAACTGGGCGCTAGTCCCAGAGCGCTTAATTAAGTGTCAAAAAAAGGCACTTTTTTCCCTTCGGGGAAAGATACTTTATTTCCTACGGGGTTGTAACGTAAAATACAACGTATTAGCAAGCGAGCAGCGCACTTGTAAATGGGTATGATGGGCACATTGTTATTACTTGCCGCAGAAGCGAACGCTGTTCACTCTGAATTGGCAGAAGGCTCAGGAGAAGGTGGTTTCGGTCTAAACCTAGACATTTTTGAAACCAATCTCATCAATATAGCGATTCTGATTGGCATACTATTCTACTTCGGACGTAAAGTTTTAAGCAATATCCTGAACGAGCGACAAGCCAATATTGCCACCGCAATTCAGGAAGCAGAAGGGCGCTTAAAAGAGGCACAGAAGGCGCTATCCCAAGCGCAAGAGCAGTTGACCCAATCTCAGGCAGAAGCACAACGTATCCGTAAATCTGCTGAAGAAAACGCCATCAAGGCTAAAGAAGCCCTGTTAGCGAAAGCAGTGCAAGACGTAGAACGCTTGAAACAAACAGCAGCAGCTGATTTAAACAGTGAAACAGACCGAGCGATCGCTCAACTGCGGCAACGAGTTGCTACACTAGCATTGCAAAAAGTCGAATCGCAACTCAAAGGCGGGATTGCCGACGATGCTCAACAAAGTTTAATTGACCGCAGCATCGCACAACTGGGAGGCAATGTATGACAAGCCAAGTAGCAACAGCCGAAGTAGCCCAGCCTTATGCACAGGCACTTTTGTCAATAGCGCAATCGAAAAATTTGACAGAAGAGTTCGGGGAAGATGCGCGTACTTTCCTGGGCCTGCTGAGAGCAGACAAACAGCTACAAAACTTCTTCAGCAACCCGTTTATTCAGTCTGAGAACAAAAAAGCTCTGATCAAACAAATACTCGGTGAAGGCGCTAACCCCTACTTACGCAATTTTTTGCTAATACTAGTAGATAAACGCCGCATTGCCTTCTTGGAATCGATTTTTCAACAATATCTGGCGCTGTTGCGGCAGCTGAATCAAACCGTATTAGCGGAAGTAATTTCAGCCGTTCCCCTCACACAAGCTCAACAGCAGGCAATCATCCAAAAGGTCATTGCCATCACGAATTCTCGCCAGGTAGAACTAGAAACCAAGGTAGACAGCGAGTTAATTGGTGGTGTGATCATTAAAGTAGGCTCGCAGGTAATTGATGCCAGTATCCGGGGTCAGTTGCGCCGCCTTTCATTGCGCTTAACCAGTAGTTAGAAAGTTAGGAGTTAGGAGTTAGTAGTTAGAAGTTAGGAGTTAGGAGCAGAGACGCGATTAATCGCCTCTGTACAGGAGTTAGGAGTTAGGAGTTAAGTAAATAGTAATTTATTTTGACTTTTAACTTGTAATTTTTGCATTTTTAACTCATCACTCTCAACTCATCACTCCTCACTCTTAACTCATTACTCCTAACTGAATTAATTTTTCCGTCTCGAAAGCAAAAAAGATAGACACATGAGCATATCAATTAGACCTGACGAAATTAGCAGCATTATCCAACAACAAATCGAGCAATACGATCAAGAGGTCAAAGTTGCTAACGTTGGTACCGTTCTACAAGTTGGTGACGGTATTGCCCGGATTTATGGTCTGGAAAAGGCTATGTCTGGGGAACTCTTAGAATTTGAAGATGGCACAATTGGCATTGCCCAGAACTTAGAAGAAGACAACGTGGGCGCGGTGCTTATGGGTGAAGGGCTGGAAATTCAAGAAGGTAGTACTGTAACCGCTACTGGTAGAATTGCCCAAGTACCCGTAGGAGAAGCCTTAATTGGACGAGTTGTAGACGCTTTGGGTCGTCCCATTGATGGTAAGGGAGAGATCAAGTCCTCAGAAAGCCGTTTGATTGAATCCCCTGCACCCGGTATCATTGCCCGTCGGTCTGTACACGAACCCATGCAAACGGGTATCACAGCGATTGACTCAATGATTCCCATTGGTCGTGGTCAACGGGAATTGATTATTGGCGATCGCCAAACTGGCAAAACTGCGATCGCGATCGACACCATCATCAACCAAAAAGAAGAAGATGTAGTTTGTGTCTACGTTGCGATCGGTCAAAAGGCTTCCACAGTTGCTAACGTGGTGCAGACATTGCAAGAAAAGGGCGCGATGGATTACACCGTCGTCGTCGCCGCCAGTGCCAGTGAACCAGCAACCCTGCAATACCTAGCTCCCTACACAGGCGCAACTATTGCTGAGTACTTTATGTACAAGGGCAAAGCTACCCTGGTAATTTACGATGACCTCTCCAAGCAAGCCCAAGCTTATCGGCAAATGTCCCTACTGCTGCGTCGTCCACCCGGACGCGAAGCGTACCCTGGAGATGTATTCTACATCCACTCCCGCTTGTTAGAAAGAGCAGCAAAGCTGAGTGATGAATTAGGTAAAGGCAGTATGACCGCCCTGCCAATTATCGAAACCCAAGCTGGTGACGTTTCGGCATACATCCCCACCAACGTAATTTCCATTACCGATGGTCAGATATTCCTGTCTTCTGACCTGTTTAACGCTGGTATCCGTCCCGCTGTAAACCCTGGTATTTCTGTATCCCGTGTGGGTTCTGCGGCTCAAACCAAGGCAATGAAAAAAGTTGCCGGTAAGATTAAATTGGAACTAGCGCAATTTGACGATCTGCAAGCCTTCGCTCAATTTGCTTCCGACTTGGATAAAGCCACTCAAGACCAGTTGGCACGGGGACAACGGTTGCGCGAACTCCTCAAGCAGCCACAAAATTCGCCACTCTCAGTATACGAGCAAGTGGCAATTTTGTATGCCGGTATTAATGGTTACTTAGATGATCTCCCTGTAAATCAAGTAACCACCTTCACCAAAGGTCTGCGGGAATACTTAAAGACTGGTAAACCCCAGTATGTACAAGGAGTACAAGCCTCTAAAGCACTAGGTGACGCAGAAGAAGCTGCCTTGAAGGAAGCACTCACCGAATACAAGAAGACCTTCAAAGCAACAGCATAGCAATTTTGGATTTTGGATTTTGGATTTTGGATTAAATCTAAAATCCGAAATTCCAAATCTAAAATCTAACATCAGATTTTGGATTCAGGATTTTGGATTCAGGATTAAATCTAAAATCTGAAACCCCAAATCTAAAATCTAAAATCTAAAATCTAAAATCGGAATATGGCCAATTTAAAAGCAATACGCGATCGCATTCAGTCGGTCAAAAACACCAAAAAAATCACAGAAGCGATGCGCCTAGTTGCGGCAGCTAGAGTGCGTCGGGCGCAAGAACAAGTGTTAGCGACTCGCCCCTTTGCCGATCGCTTGGCACAAGTATTGTATGGTTTGCAAAGCCGTCTGCGCTTTGAAGAAGCAAACCTGCCACTACTGAAAAAACGCCAAGTTAAGTCAGTCGGGCTGTTGGTTATTTCAGGCGATCGCGGTCTATGCGGCGGTTACAATAATAACGTTATCCGTCGTGCAGAAAACCGCGCCAAAGAAATCAAGGCAGAAGGTTTAGACTATACATTTGTGATCGTCGGACGCAAAGCTACACAGTACTTTCAACGCCGCGATCAGCCCATTGATGCTACTTACAGCGGCTTAGAGCAAATTCCCACCGCACCAGAAGCCAATCAGATTGCCGAGCAACTACTTTCCTTATTCCTATCGGAAAAAGTAGACCGCATCGAGTTAATCTATACCAGATTCCTTTCCTTGGTTAGCTCCCGTCCCGTGGTGCAAACCTTACTCCCCCTCGATCCGCAAGGTCTAGAAGCAGCCGATGATGAAATTTTCCGCTTGACAACCCGTGGCGGTAAATTTGAAGTCGAACGGGAGAAAGTGACTAAGCAAGTCCGCCTGTTGGCTCCTGACATGATTTTTGAGCAAGATCCAGTACAGATTCTCGATTCTTTATTGCCCTTGTATCTGAGTAACCAGTTATTACGGGCGCTGCAAGAATCGGCGGCTAGTGAATTAGCAGCGCGGATGACAGCCATGAGTAATGCCAGTGAGAACGCCGGTGAACTGATTGACACTCTCACATTGTCTTACAACAAAGCCCGACAAGCTGCAATTACCCAAGAACTCCTTGAAGTTGTGGGTGGTGCTGAAGCACTAACTTAGGGTATAGCTAATTATTTATTTGTAGTGCTTTGTAATATATAGCCAATTGCTAATTATTTTAAGATTAGCAATTGGCTATTTTATTTCTGGTAAATTGAGTGCGTAGGCGTAGCCCGCCTTCTCTACGAGACGCTCCGCGAACGGCATCGCAGTTTCCTTCCAGAGTTACAAAATTTTCCCCTACATTGGTTTGGACGCGACGAATTTATCATGTGTTTACGGAAAACGGCTATAAAGACATCACCCTGTGTGCCAACTACATTTATGGTCTACAGCCAAGTTCCTATAAAGATACTATAGGACTCTAGGACCAGCCCTTTCAAGGTGAACCTTTGTACTATGAGAAAATCATGTTTTTCAGCCGATTCTGGGATTTTGGCGATCGCTTACGCTTAATTTACAGTCCAAAAATCTGGGGTTTAAAGGATAGATTTTTTATTCAATTCCAGCCGATGGCTAAAATGCCGCAAAAACCGTGATAGTACATCTGCTCACCTTGAAAGGGCTAGTTCTAGACTCCTATTTGATTTTTGAAAAAAACTCAGTATATCTTTATTCCTTCTTCCCTGTTCCCTATTCCCTATTCCCCGTTCCCTTTCTCTACAAGTGATTCAGGAATCAAATCGGATTGCTATATGTGTTTCTAAGCAGTACTCGTATGAACCAAATATTTTTTGTCTAGTAACACATTTCAAAAATTGCGTATTATAATTGAAATATGAAGCGCATGGGTCCGTCACGGTTTCGACAGGTTGGCGAACGCTGCTCTGTGATTCAGGTCGAGAGTGAGTCTCCTCTCGCAAATCAAAGGCTCGAAAAAAAAGTAAATGCGAACAACATCGTTAACTTTGCTCGTAAGGACGCTCTAGTAGCTGCCTAAACACCTCTTATAGGTTCGAGCGTCTTTAGTTTGACTCCGTTAAGGACTGAAGACCAAACCCCAACGGATGCTCTAGCAAGCGTTCTCTGGTTGGCTTGCTGGCTAAGATTAAATCAGAGCATCCTACGTTCGGGATAATGAATGATTCCCGCCTTGAGGGTCAGAAAGGCTAAACCTGTGAATGAGCGGGGGGTCAATACCCAATTTGGACAGCAGTTCGACTCTGCTCGGATCCACTAAAAATAGTTAACAAGTCCACCTGGTAATTTGATATCAAGGTGGATTTTGTTTTTTGCTGTTAGGACTTACGCACAAGTTACGAAATAACGAACCGCAGAGGCGCAGAGGACACGGAGAAATCAGAGTTTGAGAGATATTTTGCGTAAGTCCTAGCTGTGTAAACACAACTAAATTAGGACTTACGCATCAAGTACGAAATGTAGGGGCAATTCATGAATTGCCCCTACGGTAAAATAGATGGAATTGAGCCAAGAAAGGAATCAATTCAAAACCCAAAATCCGAAATTATTTGAGTTGTCCAAGAAAAATTTAGATTAAATCATAAAAAATATGAACAAGTAATTCTGAGGAGGTATTCTGTGTCTACAAAATTTACCCCACGCCAACATTCGTATAGGTGGGATAAATTTTGTGATAGATGCGGGCTTTAATTATTTTGTTTCTGAGGTTGTGTACGTGGGCTTCCAAACCTCCTTCCCCTTTTTTTAAGTACCCGTCGTAATCGATCTGCACTCAAGTTTACTTGACGCTCAGATGCCAGTTTTTTTGCCAGTTGTTTTGAGTTATAAGTCTGTGACTCTTGAGCTAAACAATTTTCTAGATAAACCAAGTCTGATTCCGAATATCGGGGTTTTCCCCCTCGACCAGGAGCATCCCATAGACCTGCTAAACCCATCTTTTCCCAGCGATGAAGGGTTTGACGTACTGTTGAAATTGCCCAGTTTAAGCCTTTAGCAATATGCTCATTTTTTAAGCCGCGAGCATTCAGCAGTAAAACTTGAGCACGATCCTTGGTACGTTGAGGAACATCTTTGGCTTTTCTTAACTCTTCTAAAGTCAGCTTTTCTTCTTCATTTAGAAAAACTTTTAATCGGCATCCCATAAACGATAACCTTTCACACAGTCAATTTTTGGCATTGTTATGTCTATTCACGCCTCTATATCTACTACGGCATGTATTTAATAATACATTTATAAACTAAATAACAAGTATTAAGTATGCCGAAGTTTAGCCTTATGGCTATTATGCGTGAAGTATTAGCTTGAGAACATTATTAAAGTTTGTAATTTATCATCGGTAATGAATTTTCGTAAAAAGTTAGGCACACAAAAAACGACACCCTTAGCCTCTGTATGGGCGTGTACATTCGATAGCCAGAAGGTGTAGCTTATGGCTATGATGAAAATAATTTGTTGGCGTTGTTTTGATTGATGCTGAAGTTGATTATAAAGAACTGTATCATTAAAATTATTAGATTATTCGTATTCTTACGGTGATTCATCGAAACTTTAAAAATGATTTTTAGGCTAGTTTATACTTGAATGAGCAGAAAAAGATATAGAGTCTCAGTTCTTTTTATTCAACTCGTCTCAGAAACTTGGCCTTGATTCTCTCCAAAAAGACATCTGTTTTCTCGACTTTACATAAAATTTATATTTTACGTAACAAGATTCTTGCTTGAGACAACAATATATTTAATACCCATTGGAAAAATAGTAGTAACAGCTTATCTGATGGATATTTAAAATGTGCGGAAAATTTGTCTTACCTTTCCTACCTTTCCTACTTTTCCTACTTAGTTATAAGAGAGGATCTTAAAAAACTAACTTTTTCTATTTGACATCTAAATCTATTATCTTAAGACATCGATTTGGCGATCGCCCAAGATTTTGCGCCACAATTACAAAGAGACTTTGTAATTGTGGTATGTACTTAGGATTCATACGTCATTCGGAAAAAGAAAGATTTTTATAACAGTCCTGGATGTGTGATAGTTGATTTTAAAATTTTTATTGTCAAATAATATGAGGATCATGATATTTTTAAATTAGGATAAAACTAGATTAATAAGCAAAATTAAATAC
>NZ_JABXKM010000057.1:47045-49151 GCF_017115025.1 Nostoc sp. NOS(2021)
ATTAAATACTCAGTAAAATTTGAGGAATAAATTAATATTTAGTATATTTTTTGAGTTATATTTTTTGCTAAAAAACAGTAAAAATTGATACAAGTTAAGTTTTTCAAAAACTGATATTCATTACAATAAAAAAAAAAAAAAATAGGGACAATGGGGGCAGAAGAAAAACCTGTTAATTTGCGCTCGGAGACGAATAATGGTAGCGATCGCAGAGAACGTTCAACATCGGCTAACTATACAAACTGTAGAAATTGCCCCTAACACAACGGCGATTCGCTCTCTTGATTGGGACCGCGATCGCTTCGATATCGAATTCGGACTGCAAAACGGTACAACCTACAATTCATATCTAATTAGGGGTGAACTAACAGTTTTGATTGATACTTCTCACCAGAAGTTTCGCAATCTGTATTTAGAGACTCTAAAAGGTCTTGTCAACCCCAAAACAATTGATTACATAATTGTTAGTCACACAGAGCCAGACCATAGCGGCTTAGTAGAAGATGTCCTCCAGTTAGCTCCTAGAGCTACCGTCTTAGCCTCAAAAGTTGCGCTTCAGTTTTTGGAAGGCTTAGTACATGATCCTTTTTCTAAGCGGGTTGTAAAAACTGGCGATCGCATCGATATCGGCAAAGGACACGAAATGGAATTCGTGAGTGCGCCTAACCTGCACTGGCCGGATACAATCTTTAGCTTTGACCGCAAAACCCAAATTCTCTACACCTGTGATGCTTTTGGGATGCACTTTTGTGACGATCGCACCTTCGACGAAGATTTAGAAGCGATCGAAGCTGACTTTAGATTTTACTACGACTGCTTGATGGGCCCTAACGCTCGTTCGCTGCTGAATGCGATGAAGCGGATGGGTGATCTCGGAAAGATTAATATTATCGCCAACGGTCACGGCCCATTATTATACCACCATTTAGATGTTCTAACCGGGTGCTACGAAAATTGGAGCCAAAAACAAGCTAAAGCAGAAACAACAGTTGGCTTGTTTTTTGTCTCAGATTACGGGTATGGCGAACGCCTTGGTCACGCAATTGCCGAAGGTATACTGAAAACCGGCGTTGGGGTAGAAGTACTGGATCTAAGTACTGCTGAGAGCCAAGAAATTCAAGAACTAGCTGGTAGAGCAGCTGGCATCATTATCGGGATGCCCCCGACTACAAGCGCCGCCGCCCAAGCTAGTATCAGTTCGGTGCTAGCTGTCGCCAAGAACAAGCAACTGATTGGGCTGTTTGAATGTTACGGTGGGGATGATGAACCCATTGATACACTCCGCAGACAATTTCTCAACTCTGGCATCAAAGAAGCCTTCCCAGCGATTCGGATTAGAGAGGCTCCCACAGCATCAACATTCCAGTTGTGTGAAGAAGCGGGTAAAGACATTGGACAATTGCTAGTGCGCGATCGCAACATCAAGCAAATCAAGTCCCTTGATGTCAACATGGAAAAAGCGCTGGGTCGCATTAGCAGTGGACTATATATAGTCACCACGAAAAAAGATAATGTTTCAAGTGCAATGCTGGCATCTTGGGTAACACAAGCCAGTTTGCAACCCTTAGGATTAACAATTGCCGTTGCGAAAGACCGCGCCATTGATTCCTTAATGCAAGTAGGCGATCGCTTCGTCCTCAACGTTTTGGAAGAAGGCAATTTTCAAGAACTCAAAAAGCACTTCCTCAAGCGCTTACATCCCGGTGCTGACCGCTTTGCAGGAGTAAAAACTCAAACCGCGAAAAACGGTTCGCCGATTCTGGCAGATGCTTTGGCATACATGGAATGTGAAATACAGACCAGCATGGAATGCAGCGACCACTGGATTTTATACTGCACCGTCCAAGAAGGTCGTGTCTCCAAAAACGATGGATTGACAGCCGTTCGTCATCGCAAAGTAGGTAATTACTACTAGGGATTAGGGATTGGGGATTGGGGATTGGGTATTGGGTATTGGGTATTGGGTATTGGGTATTGGGTATTGGGTATTGGGTATTGGGTATTGGGTATTGGGTATTGGGAAAACTCTTCCCTAGTCCCTAGTAGTCTGTCAAGTTTAAATTGATGGGTAAGCAAGTTCCTAGTAAGGACTTAACTCCTTACTAC
>NZ_JABXKM010000157.1 GCF_017115025.1 Nostoc sp. NOS(2021)
ACTTATCGGGGGTCTAACCTAGTATGGGTTAGACCCCTAATTCGCCAGCAGCATCCTTCAAGAAGTCGGGGATCTAAATCTAGGTTAAGTAAGTGCTATTCGTCCCTAAACTTGACTTATACCTGAAAAAGATGTATGGTAAGAATCGCATAGAAGGGGAGTAGCTGCTGGCTAAAAAAATAAAAAGCCAGTACATCTGAATCAACATACTGGCGATGAGCCTGGTTCAGATGGCAAGTAATCAATATTTGAAAGCGAGACCTTCACTAAGTTCACACCGAAAAGTGTGAAACTTGGTGAGGTCTTTTGGCTCTCATCAAGCTTCACATCGGTAAACGATTCTTCAGGAGCTTGAGAGAGTGTTAACAGCTTTTACCGCAGCTTTATTACTAATTACAGTTTCAGAACTAGGCGATAAAACATTTTTTATTGCTGTGATTTTGGCAATGCACCACCCGCGGCGGCTAGTATTTATAGGTGTGACAGCTGCTTTAGCCGCGATGACAATCCTTTCGGTGCTATTTGGACAAGCGGTATCTTTATTACCTAAAGTTTATATTCATTACGCCGAAATAGCTTTATTTATTGCCTTTGGTATCAAGCTGCTGTATGACGCTAGTAAGATGTCCGCTGCTGCTTGTGATACAGAAGTTGTGGAAGAGGCCGAAGCTGCGGTGAAAAAAGCAGATTTGCAGTTACCCAAGCAAAAGACTTCCTTAGCAATTGTCATAGAAGCCTTTGTGTTGACATTTATGGGAGAGTGGGGCGATCGCACGCAATTTGCCACCATTGCCCTAGCAGCAGGTAATAATCCCATTGGAGTCACAATAGGTGCAATTTTAGGACATGCCATTTGTGCTGCGATCGCAGTTATCGGCGGCAAAATGATTGCCGGACGCATTTCTGAGCGTCAACTCACCCTGATTGGCGGATGCCTGTTTTTGGTCTTTGGTGTCGTTACTGCCATTGAAGGAGCGTGAGGGGAAGAAGCAGGGGAGCAGCAGGGAAGCAGAGGGAGTGAGGGAGAAGAATTAATAACCAATGCCCCATGCCCAATGCCCAATGCCCAATGCCCAATGCCCATTACTTGGGCGTACTTTCCAATGAAGGCGCGGGAGATGCAGCAGGATTAGGAATCGGGGAAACCGTTGCTGCCTTTTTAATTTCGTCTTTGTATTGAGCAGGTGCTAAAGCTGCGGCACGATCAAAGAAAGGTTTTGCATCTGCGTTTTTACCCTGTTGTTTCAGGAGCATCGCTTTTGCCACAACGGGGCGAAAATCCTTGGGATCTTTCTTAATTGCCTCGTCATATACAGAGCTAGCTTGAGCGTAGCGTTTCTGGGAAGCGTGAACAGAACCTAACAGCACCTGCACGGCTACTGTATCTACACTTCCAGGCTGAATTGTATTTATTTGGGGTGCGTTAGAGAGGGTTTCTTGCAGCAAACCAATGGCTGCTTCGGGGCGTTGCTGACTGATCAACAGAGCCACCATTCCTTGCAAAGCCTTCAAATCGCCTGGTTTGGTGGACAAAATCGAGCGATAAGCTTGAGCGGCTCCTTCGCGATCGCCAATTTGCTGTTTGGCTTGAGCCAGTAGCACAGAATATTCTGATTGTTCGGGATTCAGCTTCGCTAGCTTTTCTAGGGGTTCAATGACGACTTGGATATCAGCTGGTTTAACCTCACTTTTTTCTTTTTGACTCAGTAGTTGCAGCCGCCCCTGTAATAGGCCCTTAAGCGCAGTCTGATTTTCTGGTTCCCTTTGCAAAACCTGTTCATAACCCCGTACTTCGTCTTCCAGTTTTGATTTTTGGTCAGCGGAGGACAAACTGCCTCTGCTGCTAGCAGTATTCTGGTTTGAGGGTGGCGTATTATTAAATGCTCCAATTATGGGAATCACCGAAACACCCACAAAAGCAAGAATTGCCAGTGCCAAGACGACTTGAACTATCCAACGATTGCGCGGTTGAGACACAGTTTTGTCTTTCTCCTAAATTTTAATGACATTATCATTTACACAAATCGTAAAGTTAAAAATTTCCAAAACTTTGCGGAATACCGCCAATTGCCTGTGAATTTTATAACAATTAACTATCTACACTGCTAAAGTAAGTGATGACTTTAGGAGGAGCCGTCAGAATTGTAGCTATGATATGCTTCCCAAACTAGTGTAAAGGCGCTAAATTACACATTTAGTGTTTATACACTAAATTTAGCGCCTTTAGGATTGTGTAGAGTACGCTAGTGTGACTTTGTGAAAAGCCAATATACTTTCATCAATCGCACAAATGCTCTTTCCAGCTGCCTTTGTAAAATCCCACAATGGGATGTGTCTGTGCCGCAAGGAGTTTTTATGAATTCCGACCTGATGCCGTTGCCTGAATCCTCCAATTCTTCTGCCTCTAACCAGGGCCCAACTAACGTAGAGGCAGCCGCTAATGTTCACATAGCAGCCCACTCCTCTAAAGAAGTTGAAAATTCACCAGTCAACCCCATTGAGACTGACTCAAATGGGAACTTGGTCAATCGACTGCAACCGATTCCGCCTCCCAGTGAGCCGATGCAATATCGAGCGATCGGGTTAGTCCGGGGTCGCTATCATGCTAGCAGCGAACAATTTACTCAAGGTACGCTGCTGACCGCAGATGGTGTAGAACTCAATGCCGTCCTCCTAGGCCGGATTATGAGCTTAGTCAAGAATCACCTAGACTTAGAAAAAGAACATTTGTGGGTGGTATATCCACGTACAAGACAAGAAGATGATACCTTGCACATCCAAATCGTCGGAGTTTGGGAGCCAGAAAATCTGGCTAAAAACTCAACAGATGAGGACGAGTCAGATTTGGAGTTGCAAGAGTTACAGACACCTGATGATGGCTTATCCGAGAACTCTGAACTAAGTACAACTGCCCTGATACCCTCATCAGAAGTTGCAGATGGTGGTTTTTCTGTTCGTGGTGAAGTAGTATACCAGTCTTTTGACGCTAAGAGCTTGGTAGTCAAAATTAGGCAGGCTCCACGCAAATCAACTGACAAACCCAAGTATTTTAAGTTGAAATTGAGGGGTGTGCTGACCACTAAAGCAGTGGGAAAATTCTGGGACTTCCAAGCCAAGCGAGAAGCTGACGTTTTGGTAGTAGAAAAAGCTGAGGCGATCGCTGACTTGCCCAAAAAACGCAAACCACCATTCAAAGGTGGCCCTCGTGCTGGTGGCGGTGGTGGTGCTGGTGGTAGAAAACCATTCCCCCCCAGACGCAGTAGTGGCGAAACGCCTCGTCCCATCAAGAAAACAGGCGCAGGTGGCGACCCCTCTGTGGTGTCAAAACCTATACCAAAAACGCCCGCTCCTAAACCCATCAAGCGACCGAAACCGACTCAAGAGTAGGGATTGGGGATTGGGGATTGGGGATTGGGGATTAGGGATTAGGGATTAGG
>NZ_JABXKM010000149.1 GCF_017115025.1 Nostoc sp. NOS(2021)
GGGTTGGGGGTGGGGTTCTTGTACCTCAGCTATAGCAACTGAGATGCAATATGTCCTCTTAGCGCAGATAGCTTGTATTCTACCCAATTGAAAACAGTCATAATTAAGTACTTTTAAAGATGAAAAGACGTAATTTTCTCATCCAAAGTGGAATTTTTTCAGCTGCCGCAATCACAGCCATAGGTAGCAATGCTTGGGTAGCTAGATCCGCTACCGACAACAGCGATCGCCAGCGCTTGATTGTAATCTTCCTCCGGGGGGCGGTAGACGGTTTAAACGTCGTAGTTCCTTACTCAGAAACAGCTTACTATCAAGCCCGACCGCAAATTGCTATTCCCCAACCAGGGAAGGAAGGGGGAGTTTTAGATTTAGATGGGCGCTTTGGGTTGCATCCAGCATTAGCTCCTCTGATGCCCTTCTGGCAGCAGAGTAGTCTGGCATTTGTTCATGCTTGTGGTTCCCCCGATCCAACTCGTTCTCACTTTGATGCTCAACAATATATGGAAAACGCTACCCCTGGTGACAAACATACTCAGGATGGTTGGATGAATCGTTTACTAGGGGTAATTTCTCAAAAAACACCTATCCAAGCAGTAAGTGTCGGAGAAACAACACCCTGGATTTTTTCTGGTCGGATGCCTGTAGCTAACATAGCATCAGGGAGAAATGCTAGCAGACCTCTACCAATAGATCGTCCTCAATTAGCAGCAGCATTTGACCAACTTTATGGCGGTAATGATGCCCTAAGTCAGACCTATCGCCAAGGACGGATGGCGCATCAGGCGATCATGAATGACCTGGATAGTGAAATGAAAATGGCGAATAATGGTGCGCCTTTACCTGATGGCTTCGCCAGCGATGCCCAACGATTGGCGCAACTAATGGTCAAAGACCCCAGAATTGAGTTAGGGTTTATGGCTTTGGGGGGTTGGGATACCCATGTCAATCAAGGTAGCACTCAAGGACAGTTAGCTAGGAACTTAAAAAAATTGGGTTCAGGTTTAGCAACTTTGGTCGATGGTTTGGGGAGCGTTTACCAGAATACGACAATTGTGGTGATGTCCGAGTTTGGTCGGACAGTCAAGCAAAATGATAACGGTGGCACTGACCACGGTCATGGGAATGTCATGTGGGTTTTGGGCGGTAAAATTCGTGGTGGTAAAGTTTACGGTGAATGGCCTGGTCTATCTACAGCCCAACTTTACCAAGGTAGGGATTTGGCTATTACGACTGATTTTCGGGATGTTATTTCTGCCGTGTTGTCAGATCATCTGCATCTCAACGAAGCAAAATTGAATCAAGTGTTGCCAAATTACGCCTCTACTCAGAATCCCCAGAGACTAAACGTATAGAGCGTATTTGACAAGTTCGGTTTTGGTTTGCGAGTGCTTTTCGCGTTTACTCACCAGGATTTATCCCTTTGAGTCATTCCTGGGTGTCAACGGTAGACCCGTGATTGAGTATGAGCTTCGGGAGGTGAAAAAAACGGAGCGCGATGCCGAAGGCGGCAAGCTACGTCAAAACGGAGAAACCATCGTCAAGCGATTAGCTGGCGATCCCAAACGAATCAAACGCAATCGTAGCCGCAACACTTTCAAAATGCGGCTAGGCATGGGTATGACCCTGGAACAGTCCGGCGATGGTTTAGTTGACAAACCAGGGCTGTATCTTAACTTAGTGCCATTTGAATATGATAATAATTGGTACATTTTTTTCCCGATGAATTTGTGAAATCATGTACTTAGTAATGTATAATTAAGCCCAAGAGTTCAGGGTGCTTGTAAAGTATTAAACTACTTGCTAGTTCTGCCAAAGTATGTTGTATGCCTAAATCTGCAATCACCGTTACCGTCAAACTGTTCGCTGCTTATCAAGAAGCCTTTAGGGTTTCGGAACTGGTGCTGGAATTTCCCAATAGTATGCCAGTGAAAGCAGTATGCGATCGCCTCATAGCTGAACACCCCGAACTCTCCCAATGGCGTGACATCACCCGTTTTGGGATTAATTTAATATTTGTCGAACCAGATACTCTACTACAAGATGGGGATGAAGTCGTGCTGATTCCACCAGTTAGCGGCGGCTAGCAAATTGGACGTGCCAATTCTACTCAATAGCTTTAGGACTTAGCAGTTAGCCTCACTAAGCGATCTAACTCTTGCTGCATCTGACTAACAACTAATTCATAACATTCATTCACATAGTAGCGATCGCTGGCTGCTTCTGAACCGTAGCGTTCAAATACAATTGGCGTGCAAACCCGCGTGTACATAGGCACAGGTAATGGAATGTTGGGCAATGGGCCAATTGCTAATCCCCAAGGCAGTCCGAGATAGATTGGAAAAACTTCCGGATCAATCCCAAACAGCCAAGGCATCCCCCACTCGTGGAGTTGCTGCATAATTTTGTAGCAGTCAGCGATCACAATCAGCGTATCGTGAGCACCCCAGGAGATCACAGGCACAATCGGCACATTTTCCCGCAACGCTAACTTGATAAATCCTTGCCGCCCCGCAAAGTAGATTTTATTACGTAAATAATGCGGTCGGAAAACATCTTCGGCTCCACCTGGATAAACTAGCACACTAGCTCCAGAGCGCAAGGCAGTGTAAGCCATTTTCGGATGAGCTATGATTGCTCCAGCCTTGGCGACCAGTTGCGCTAGTGGCGGGCTAACCTGCCAAGCCTTGGGATGCATTAAACCATAAACGGGTTGCTCCACACCAAATCGTCGAAACCAGTCGTACATCATCATTGTCATATCGGGTGCCGCGAGTCCCCCGTTATGCGAACCGACAAATAGGACTTTTTCTTGGGGTGGAATATTATCCCAGCCACTAGTTTGAACTCGGAAATAGTAGTGATAGAAAAAGCCCAACAGAGGCATCAGAGATTCTATGAACTTTGGATCTCGCTCATCCAAAGACCAACCGGGTTTTTTGTTTAAGAAATGTTGCTTTTTTGACATCAATGCATTTTAACAGGATTGGCAAAGGTCAAACAATCCGATACAAAAATACTAACAATTGCCCGCTTTTTCTTCCTGTTTCTTCCTGGCAGTATCGGCACAAGAGAGTATGTTTTACAGTTGGCTGTGGAACATATTGCCTTACCAGATATGTTAGAAAAGTTAGTGATGGCTGCGATCGCATCTGATATCATGTCCGCTTGATTGCTTATTAAACCCGAAGAACCCCACCCCCGCCAAAGCTATGCTTTGTCTCCCCTCCCGAAGAGCGG
>NZ_JABXKM010000196.1 GCF_017115025.1 Nostoc sp. NOS(2021)
GGGGCTGGGGGTGGGGTGCAATGACTATGGGAATCACAACTAATTACCCGGACATGATATGACTTGCGATGTAATAGCATGAATTATTTATGCTGTTTACCGAAAAATTGGGTTTAAAGCCCCGTCGTTCTAAGAATACTCTCAGCTTTCCTGTTTCAATTAGACCTAGCTGTTATTTAGTTCCATTAATGAAATATTATCGTGGGAATAAAGCCATTTCTCAAAATTGCTTTGACAGCGCGACCATTCTTTATCTGTCATTGCGAACCAATCGGTATCTCTGTTTTTTCCCCGAACAAACATATGTTGTCGAAAACGACCTTCATAAATGAATCCCATCCTTGTAGCGGTGGTTCGACTCGCATGGTTGAGGGAATTACATTTCCACTCAACTCGACGATAAGAATGGTGATCAAAAAGATGCTGAAGTAGCAAAAACTGTGATTCTGTATTGATTTTACTTTTGTGGACTGAGGGAGTAAACCATACATGACCGATTTCAGCACGACCATGATTTGGTGCGATCGCAAGTAATGCTAGAATGCCCACCTGAGTGTTTGTTAAGTTCTCAAAGACTGTCCAAGTCAGAGGGTCGGATTTGCTTACTATGTTTTTTTCCATCCAGTCTTTCATCGTGGAAGGGCTATCAAATGGGCCGTAAAATAGATAATTCCATATAGCTTCTTTTTCAGGAGTGCCGTGTGAAGCTGCATACAAAGTATCCACATCTCTTTCGGGAATTAGGGGCTTGAGTGTTACAAATTGACCGTTGAGTTGAAGAAATTCCGGTGGTTGCCAAGTTCGGTTTTGCATGATTCTATTGCTTCCCCACAGACAAATAATCTTACATCAAAGGTATGATTCTATGGGCGCTATGTGGGAAATCCAGTGAGTGTTTGCTTTGAAAAACGGATTCTTGAGTCTTAGAGGATGTTTGAAAAGTTGCAAAGTATACTAGCCGGGCGACTAGAAGTCGCGGCTACACGAGACTTTACCTGCCTTTGCAGGTTATGAAACTATTAGTCCACGGAGGTGGACTTTGCCTGTGTAGTAGCGAATTCTATTCGCCCAATACGTTTTAAACATCCTCTTAACGTTTGATTCCTTTAAAACGCTCTTGTGCGGCCTGAAACGCTTCTTGCATCACCAACTGAATTTTTTGGGGATCGGGTTTCTTACCTCCCATTAAATCACCAAAGTAAACGCAAGCTGCTTCCCCTAGTGCCCAGGTATACGCTGCTGCCCAAGAGGCGGCGATCGCACTACCAAAACCTGGTATAAATTTAATTAACTCCCGTGCAATAGCCTGTGCTAAAAAACCACCTGCGATCGCACTCACAACACCTCCCGCCTGAGATGGAGTAAGTGTCTGCCCATATAATTTACCCAACAGACCCACCATTGATACTTGCAAGGCAGTGAGTACGGGCATTGTGGCAAATGGCAGAGGTACAGCGGCGAGGGTGGCAGACATAATCGCAAATGGCAAAATATAACGGCGGGCAGCATCTCGGTAAAGGTTGCCAATTTGCTTGCCAACTTCTTCTTGATCTAATAGCTGATAAATCGCCTGCGCTTCTGCTTGTGGGAGTACTTCTGCCAAGGAATCTCGCAGTGCTTCTAAGCCATAAAATACCGGAGTGTAGCCATCTTCTTCTAAGGTAAAGTCAATTAGTACAGAGTGGTTAGTTATTCCGACGAAGGCTTGTTGTATTGCGGTAAATGCGCGGTTAACTTCCTTATAATCTGGCGGATAGGTGGGATGATCGACGGTATCGGCAGGATAAACCTCATGCAAGCAGGTAACTACCAGCAGACAGGGAATGTCTGGATACTTCTGGCGCAACTGTTGAGCAATTTGTCGCAGCGTCTCAGTTGCAAAGTCATTGATTTTAACGGTGAGAAGCAGGATTCTGGCAGAACGAGTTTCCTGTTGTAAATCGCCAACTAACTCTTGAATGATTGTTTGAGTATCTTGTTTAACATCACCCAATCCCACCGTATCAGTAAAAATCAGTAACGGTAGGTCATTGGAAGGATAGGCATAGCGCTGGGTGTGCTGCGTATGGGGACGAAATCCCTGACCGACAATTTCGGCAGAAACTCCCGTCAATCCCCGCACAATAGAACTTTTTCCGGCTTGGGGTTTACCAATCAGCAGCGCTTCTGTGGTTGGCAGTTCGGCTCTAATTTTCTCTAAAATCTCTGCAACCTGAGTCTCGCTCACACTAAACCATTCAACAACCGTCTGTGCCAGTTGTTCTACGGGTAGGAATTGCGTTAAGCGTGTTGTTGCGTTGTTCCAGACACCACCAATGCGATTTTTCCAGGAATTATCGACCGACTTGGTAGTTTTTCCATCGGTCAGTTGACTCAATTGCTGAGAATCAGTTGACCGTGAGTCAGCATCACGTTGCTCAGTCATTTGCATCCAAACGGTAGATAGCTGTCTTTAATTTAGGACACTTCATGGTGTTTAAGATTGAAATTATGAAAGGGAACAGGGAATAGGGAAAATTAGGCCAGAGACAAGGGGATTGGGTTTCAACCTACCTTACGATACAAGGATTTTTTCGCCCCTCGTGGGCGAAAGCGCGTAGCGGGACGAAGTACGCCTTAAAACCTTGCAACTCTACAAGACGCTACCGCGAACGGGGCGAATTCTGTCTTTTCTGTTAAGAGTTCCCTATTAAGAGTTCCCGCCCTGTTGGCGCAGCCTCTCGTAGACAAGGGGATGGGTCAACCTAGAAGACACTTTTACTTATCTTATAGCGATTCTGAAAAGGATAACTAGTACCGTTAGTAGTGCTATAAATCTGGGCGATCGCCTTCTGGAGGTAGCGCTGACTCACACTCCTAGACGAACCCTCCCCGCTTGCAAGTTTTTTGACGTGCAATGCCATTGTATTGATTGACAATGCCATTGTATCGATTCACAATGCCATTGTATCGATTCACAATGCCAATGTATCGACTGACAATGCCATTGTATTGATTGACAATGGCATTGTATCGACTGACAATGCCAATGCAGTAATCTAATAGGACTTACGCAAAACTACACATGGTAGGGGCAATTCATGAATTGCCTCTACCAGAGAATCAGGGTTTTGACTATTGTTTGCGTAAGTCCTATCTAAAATCCAATATGGTTCAGTTAAGGCTTAATATAAGACTCCTATTTGATTTTTGAACAAGACTCAGTACGGATCTATCCCTTCTTCCC
>NZ_JABXKM010000203.1 GCF_017115025.1 Nostoc sp. NOS(2021)
CCGGGTGTGACGGCTCCGATTGTTGGTGCTAGTAAGATAGAGCATCTCAAAGAAGCGGTTGAGGCTATAGATTTGGTGCTTTCTGAGGAAGAGCGTAAGTTCTTAGAGGAACCTTACAAACCTCATCTGATCATAGGGCATCGCTAGCTTGAGATTTTATACTGCCGATGAAGGCAGATGAACGCAGATAATTAGCTAAAATCATCTGGGTTGATCGGCGGTTTAAATTTGGGCTTGTGATCAACCCGTAGTTGACTAAGAATCAATAATACAATACGAGTGCGAACAGAACTGGTTATTTTTGACTGTGATGGAGTGTTAGTAGACAGCGAGACATTGGGTAATCGCGTTCTTGTCCAATTTGTCGCAGAATTCGGACTCGCGTTAGAGCTTGAAGAAGCCATTTTATTATTCAAGGGTTGCAAAATGGCTGATTGTGTTGCTGTCATTGAGCAAAGGCTTGAGCAGAAATTGCCGCAAGATTTTGTGACTCAGCTTCGTGCCCGGACTACCGAAGTATTTAAGCGTGAACTGCTTCCTGTGGAAGGAATAGAGGCAGCTTTAGACAAAATCAATCTACCTATCTGCGTTGCTTCCAGTGGCCCACTAGAAAAAATTAAGTTAGCTCTACGTGTCACTAACCTGCTACCTCGATTTGAAGGACGTATCTTTAGCTCCGATGAAATTGGAAGTTGGAAGCCAGCACCTGACTTATTCTTATATGCAGCTAAAAATATGGGAGTTCAACCTTCATCTTGCACTGTTGTAGAAGATAGCGTTTTGGGTGTGCGTGCAGGTGTGGCCGCTAGTATGAGAGTTTTAGGGTATACCAATCAGGATGAGGCTACTCTACTGGAGTCATTTGGAGTAACTGTCTTTCACTCAATGTGCCAACTGCCTTGTTTACTGTCAAACCATTAGTTTATATGGTTGGATAATGTCAGAAAATCTAACCCAGATCACTTAACTGAGTTGCAAAAAATAACTCACATTGGATAAACAGAGAATTTTGAGGTTTACATCAGGAGTAATGTAATGACATCATCTACAAAAAGACCTATTGCCACCTATACACGAATGGCAGATGGAACAAAAGAGGATTATCTGCTGTTACGGGAACACTCTAAACCTCGCTTGAATCAGGTTGCCGATCGCGCACTGACACTTTTAGTTGGCTTACAAGAGAGTTATCCAGGAAATCTGATTGATCGCTATCAGCATTCGCTACAAACGGCAACACGGGCTTTTCGGGATGAGGCAGAAGAAGAGGTCGTGGTGGCTGCGTTGCTTCACGATATTGGAGATTTATTAGCACCCGTCAATCACGCACAGCTAGCAGCAGCTATCCTCAAACCTGATGTGAGTCCAGCTACCCATTGGATAGTTGAACATCATGGGATTTTCCAAGGCTATTATTTCTGGCATCATACAGGACGCGATCGCCATGCTAGAGAAAAGTTTCGAGGTCATCCTTACTTTGACCGCACTGCTGAGTTCTGCCATAAGTGGGATCAAGAATCATTTGATCCAAACTATGATACTTTGCCGCTGACTTTCTTTGAGCCGATGGTACACCGGATCTTCGCTCGTCAACCTTGGGGTCAGCATACAAAAGAGGAATCTTAATGAGGCAGGAGGCAGAAGGGAAAAGGGTTTTAGCACCGTTCCTCTTTCTTCACATAGTTATGTCTATTTGTACCTTTCTACTTAACGTTGAGATTAATGTTAGCGAAAAAGTATCGGAGTGCAGGAGTCAAACATGATTCGATTCGACCATACTAACAAGGCACTCATTCTGTTGGTTGCATTCCTCCCCTTGCTAGGACTGTATGGGTGTGGGCAACTAACCAGCCCGCAAAAAGCAGCAACTGTTGATCTGTCGCAAGTGACTGTGGTGCTGGGCGATCAAGTCGGTGGTACGCGAGCGCTTGTCGAAGCCGCCAATGCACTTGAAGGTGTGCCGTATAAATACAAATGGGCAAGCTTCCAGGGTGCAGCACCTTTGTTTGAAGCGCTGCGTGTGGGTGCAGTCGATACCGCGCCTGCCGGCGATCTTCCAGTTCTGGCCGCAGCTGTGGGTCAGACGCCGCTGAAGATCCTTGCAACCAGGGTCGGCAAGAGCGAAGGACTTGGCATCATCGTTCACGCCGATTCTCCGATCAAACGTGTGGCCGACCTGAAGGGAAAGACGGTGATCGTGTCTTCGGCGCGGGGCAGTGTCTCGCAGTACCAGCTTTACGGTGCGCTCGAAGAGGTTGGTCTCAAACGCAGTGATGTAACGGTTAAATTCGTGTTGCCGACTGATGCGGCTGCGGCCTTCTCATCCAAGAGTATCGAAGTGTGGGCGACCTTCGATCCCTACTTCTACGTGGCGCAGCAAAATGGCGGGCGGGTGCTGCGCGACGGCCAAGGCATCAACAGTGGATTGTCGTTAATCACCGCAAGCGAAGAGGCCTTGGCCAATCCGGGCAAGCGGGCGGCGATCGCAGATTTTTTGAAGCGATTGAACAAAGCTAGCGACTGGGCGATCGCTAATCCAGACGCCTATGCTCAGGTTTACGCGAAACTGTCGCGCTTGCCACTGAACACCTCGAAATCTATTACCCAGCGTTCCGCGCGAGAACTACGCCCGGTTAGCAATGACGATATCCGCGCATTGCAAACTGTGGCGGATCGTTCCTACCAGGACAAAATCCTGCCTGTACGGATCGAGGTGCGTTCCATCGCCGACCAAAGTATCTGGACGAAATGACGCGTTTAGTCAAAGCGATCGCACTCAGGCATCCAGTAATATTCCACATTCGGTTGACCGTTGATTTTGTTTATTGACAGTTTGCCCACTTTGAAACCGTGTCGTTCGTAAAAAGCACAAGCTCGGATATTCGCTTGTAATGTGTGAAGCTCTAAACCTTGGGGACAAATTGCTTTAGATTTATCAAGTAATGCTGAACCAATACCCTGATTTTGGTAAGTCGCATCTACAAACAGCTGGCTTAACCATTGTTCCTGTTTGATGACTACAACAAAACCGACAATCTGATTTTCAACTTTAGCCAGCCAAACATCCCCGCGTGCAGCAAGGTCATCACGAAATCGAGCTTTCCATAAGGAATATGGCTGTGGATGTTTAATATGAGAAAATGTTTCATGCCAAGTTCGATACCACAGCTGAACGGTATCTTCTAAATCATCTAATTGATAGGGACGAATCATCACCACGATATGGCAAGTTAGTTTTAAAGTACTACTTTAAAGTTTGCAGATCGTTTACTTAGTGGGCATAGAGATTTCCCAAATTCCTTGATTTCCACCATATTCCAAAACATAAATCTTATTGCCGATAATCTCATCATCAATGGGATTACTAAAACCTTGGACAATGCGCGTGGCGTTAAGTTTATAGTTGGTAGTTCCTACTTTAGTTAACTTTAAATGCAGTAGGTCTTGGCCGGCATCTTTAAAAGGGCCTGGTATTGTATCGCCAGTAGGGTCGCCTATCGTCCAACTCAACATGAATCCATCTTTGTTGAATTCTGGACTCATCACTCCTTGTATATCAAAAACTAAGCCCAAAGGAGAACGGTGTGATGTAAAACTGCTCAAACTTTGCCCCAGAACACTGGCGTCTTTGATTTTGCCATCTAGAGGATCACGGAAATTGTCTGCGTCCGGCCCAAAATTAGGAATTGGTTCAATTAAGTTTCCAGTAGGCCGAACAGGAAAGGTTGGATCGTTACGATAGTAGCCTTTTGTGACTGCGCCAAATATGGGGTTTAACAAACGGTCAGTGGCAGGATTATAATTGGGGAATTGTTGGGGATTGTCTGTCCCACCAATACGCCAGGGAAAGCCGTAATTACCACCTAAACGTAGCCAATTTAATTCTTCTGACATGTCGCGATCGGGGCCATTATCTGCGCCAAATAAATCCCCATTGGGTGCAAAAGCCATATCAAAAGTATTACGTGTTCCTTCTGCAAAAATATAGCCAGCTGTCTTTAAGGTTGCTCGATTGTTTGCCAGAAAGAGATTTTTGCCATTAGTAGGAAGACGCAGTATACAGGCGGTTAATCCGACTTCGCGAGTATTGGGATATAGACCATCAGCAGACTGAACCTCACCGTGATCGGTACGAGAACCGCTATTCACATAGATAAAGTTACCATCCGGGCTAACAACCACACCGTTGAAGCGATGGTCATAGGCTGTTTTGCTTTTGGGATAGCCTGCACTCTTAGCTAAGATAGACCAGATACGTTGTCCTGTACTCGAATTAATTACGCCTTTAACAATAATAGCTTTCGTCTGGCTATTCCCAACGTCTGCATTGCCAACCAAATAAATTGTCCCGTTAGGGCCAATGGCCATACCTTCAGTCTCAGCTAGACTATGATTACTAGAGTTGTAGACAAGTGTACTAGTAGAAGCGGCTAAATTGACTTGATAAATCTCACCATTTTGTTTGAGGTAATAGAGGGTATTGTTTCGTGGATCTTTTGCAATCCGAACAGAAGCAGAGGCCGAGAATGTATTGAGAATATTGCGAATCTTAATATCAGGACGCAGGGCTTGAGGTGCAGCATTTACTCCAATAGTGCCATGATTTAATAGAACTATTGTAAATAACAGCGTTTTGGCAGCGAAAAAGCACCTTTTTAGAGCGGAATTACCGATAAATCTGCGTTGAACTTGGTTGAATGATTTAGTGTTATTCATTATTTTCTAGTCAGATGATTTTGTTGCTAAATTTTCTTGATGAGGAAAAAATTTTAGAGATTACGGGGTGAAATGAGCAATGGGTACTAGCTTATAAATAGTCCTTTGTTGGGTAAGGGGGGACACGTCGTTGTGTCGCTCTAGCCAGCAGTAAAAGTATCCTTCAATCAGCCTTCTAATATCAGTACTCTCTGAAGTTGACAACGTTCTTATGCCAAACTAACTTTTAGCGTATAAGGAACAGAGTTGCTGTCACTAGAACCAGAAAAAGTTCCGCCATCTTGAGGGAAGAAAGCATATTTACTCACTGAAATTGAGTACGTTCCAGCACCTAGTGAAGCGGTGATTAATGACCCAAAATCGGGGCCACTATCGTCGTCACTTTGCAGTAAAGTCCCAGCATTGTTAAACAGTCCGATAACTGTATCATCGGTTGTCACCGTACTGATGGTGACAACTTTTGGATTTGCTAGAGAAAATGTAAAAAAGTCGAAATCGGGATTGTCCCCCGGTTGAACTGTTACTAACTCACCTGAGAGATTAACGTCTGAGCCTGATGATAAAGAACCCAACCCTTCAGCGCTAGCTAGTGTATTGTTTGTAGCTTGTCCAGCATTTTCCCGCTCATAGAAAAGGAAGTCGTTACTATCAAGTCTAAGGTTCACTCTCCCTTGGACAATACCTATAATCTCATCTGGCTCTGTTCCAGGTTTGTCTAAGAATATTTGTGTGTTGGCTCCAACAGATTGCAGGCGGTAGTCTTTTGGAGAGCCTTTGAGTTCTATTTGATCTTCATTAGGGTTGAAGTCAGTAATAGTAGCCAAGTCCCCAAAACCAGCATTCGTAGTGTTTTTATCGTCGTAGTAGACATTTTTAGCGTCCCCAAGGACAAATCTATCTACCCCAATCCCACCAGTTAAGGTATCAGTTTCCCCTAATCCAGGTGGAAGCAGACTACCCGGAAAAACACCGATGAGGATATCGTCTCCAGACCCCCCATTGAGTATGTCATTGCCGGGCCCGCCCTGTAAACTATCATTGCCGTCGCCACCATTGAGGATATCATTGCCCAAATTACCATCTAACGTGTCATCGCCTCCTCCGCTATTCAGAGTGTTGTTAGCAGTATTACCAAAGACGAAGTTGTTAAGACTGTTACCTGTCCCGTTGATGGCGCTAGTTCCGGTCAGCGTCAGGTTCTCTAGATTGATACCCAGTGTGTAGGTGACAGAAGACCGAACGGTATCTGTGCCTGAATTAGCAGCCTCCGTAATGGTATCAGCAGCACTGTCAATGATGTAAGCGTCGTCGCCCAGTCCCCCATTTAAGCTGTCAGTACCCAAGCCGCCATCAAGTGTGTCATTGCCAAGGCCACCGATTAAACTGTCGTTTCCCGTCCCACCAAACAGTTTATCGTTACCAGCCGCACCATTCAGGGTGTCGTTACCGGACGGACTATTGGCATTACCACCATTAATCCAACCATATATTGTGTCATCTCCCGAAGTCCCATTTCTGGTGTCAGGAGATGTAGTGCCGTAAATAACTGCCATATTATTTTTCCTGAATTTCTAACTAATGCCTAAGTTCGGCCTCAGTCAAAGAACTTTTTATAAGTTCAAGTTTAAATACAGATGCTTTTATTAACCTAATTAATACTAATACTACTTAGAAAATATTAATTATTGATTTGGTTAGTTGACTATGCAAATGGTAAGTAATTGGGTCAAAATTCATTTATTTTAATTATTTTCCCTATATTTTTTCATTTTCAACTCACCTGTAATTATTTAATTATCATGAAGTACAAGGTTACATCAACTTCTTTACCAAATCTTCAAAATGTAAAGTTTGTGATTTTTAATCTTGTTAGAAATTTTTATAAAGTTTTATTAATAATTGCTTTAAAAATACTGCTTTTTTAGTAAAAATTACAATGTTTTTCAGCTTAATAGGGTATTTTCGTTAAGTTAAGTTTCAATATCAATTTTCTTTTGTAAAAAAAATACTTTTATATTATTCAAAAATATTCTAAAATACATAAGTTAAATTTATAGATTATCCAGAGCATTTTTGAGCTTAATAACACTTAAGCTTTACATAAATTTTATATGCTTCCTTTAAGTACTAAAGCTTATTCTGGGAAGGGATGCCCCAAAAAGCATGATGCTAAATTCAAGCTTAATGAACCTAATTAACTCATCAGTGCTGGGTAATTTTGCCTCGCAAACTAGTTTAAACTCCAGAAAATGAATCTAAATACAGCAATTATCATTATGAGAATGGTTATCAATGGGAGTAAGTAAAAAGGAGTGACGAGATTTTATCGTATTGACACCTCACCCATCACTCCTTATAACTTGCGCGTTGATTAGCTGTTACGCATTATTAAATTACACCAGCTTACTACTTCATTTATCCTCTAACTAAAGAGGGGGATAATCATTAAGTTAATATGTGCTTTTATATACAACTTTTTTGCAATTCAAGATAATGTTTTGACTGAAGTTTGTGCCTCGGAGTGTGTGTTGAATGATATCTCTGTGTTGGAAGGCCCAATTCAAAATGTACACAAAATAATGTATATCTGATTTGACGTATATTGCTAAAATCGCCAGCGCAGCATGTCAAAACGCCTATGCACACACTTGGCAACACAACTCCATCATCGGGCTACATCTTAGCACTGGACTTAGGTACAACAGGCAACCGCGCCTTTGTATTTAACGCAGACGGCAAGATTGTTGGGCAGGCATACAAAGAACTAACTCAGTATTATCCTCAACCCGGATGGTTAGAGCATGACCCCCAACAAATCTGGCAGGATACCTGTTGGGTGATGCAAACCGCAATTGGGAATGCCCAGATTGCTCCATCAGCGATCGCAGCCTTGGGACTAACTGTGCAGCGTGAAACCTGCTTGATTTGGGACAAAACTACTGGAAAACCATTCCATAGAGCGATCGTCTGGCAAGATCGTCGTACTGCTCCCCTTTGCCACCAATTACAAGAGCAAGGCTACGCTGATGAAATTTACGATCGCACCGGATTAATTATCGATGCTTACTTTTCTGCTACCAAGCTCAGATGGCTATTAGACAATTTTACTGATATTGATCTGAACAATGTCTTGGCAGGAACCATTGATACCTGGGTGCTGTGGAACCTTACAGGTGGGAAAGCCCATGCTACTGACCACAGCAACGCCAGCCGGACAATGTTGATGAATCTCAAAACCTGTGAGTGGGATGAGATTTTACTGGATCTGTTTCAGATTCCGGCTCATATTTTGCCCCAGATTCAGCCTAGTTTAGGAGTATTTGGAGTTACTGATACTACTTTGTTGGGCGTAGAAATTCCCATCACTGCCATCTTGGGGGATCAGCAAGCTGCTCTATTTGGTCATGGCTGCGATCGCCCCGGTTTGATGAAATGTACTTACGGTACTGGTAGCTTTTTAGTGGCTCATACAGGTAATCAAATTGTGCGATCCCCGCATCAACTCATTTCCACAGTGGCATGGACACAAGCAAATTCAAGGGGGACTTTAGATGTAGGCTATGCTCTTGAAGGCAGTATGTTTACTAGTGGTGCTTGTATCCAATGGTTACGCGATCGCCTGAAGTTGATTAAAACTGCTGCTGAAACTGAAGCGATGGCAAATCAGGTAACAGATAATGGCGGAGTCTATTTTGTGCCTGCATTTAGTGGATTGGGTGCCCCCTACTGGGATATGAGCGCGAGGGGAGCCTTTTTCGGCATTACTGCCAGTGTACAACCAGAGCATCTAGTTCGCGCCGTGTTGGAAGCGATCGCCTATCAAGTTCTGGAGGTGGTGCAGGCGATAAATGCATCTAACAGTACTCCAGTTGGGCGATTAACCGTAGATGGTGGTGCTTGCGAGAATAATTTCCTAATGCAGTTCCAGGCTGATGTGCTAGGTATTCCAGTTGAACGGCCGATAATGCGTGATACGACCGTTCAGGGTGCAGCATTTGCAGCAGGTTTAGCTGTAGGATTTTGGCAGAGCTATGAAGCACTGGTGCAGCAACGGCAAATTGAGCGTGTGTTTGAGCCGGTGAACAATTTCCCATTGTCCAATTTTGCGACTTGGCAAAAGGCAGTGAAACGCACTCTCGCTTGGGAGGACTAACCCTTCACCAAAAAGAGTTAAAGCGTTTCCACTTTCAAATAGTCAGTAAGCTTGACTATCTGAAAGTGGAAAAATCTACGTTCTACTATTTATTTTGCACGTAGGTCGTCTGTCACACAATGAGAGGATTTTAGATTTTAGGTTTTAGATTTTAGATTGAAAGAGCAATCAAGTCACTTGCTCTGTTATTTAATTTTAGACTTCGGCGTTAGCGCTACTTCTCTACGAGAGGCTGCGCTAACGACAAGGCTCAGTACAAGTCAGTCGAACGCTTTTGAATCTTCAATTCCATCTTCAAAAATTTAAAATCTAAAATTCGGTGAGGCTATGGTGTAAACTTAAACACGGTTCCTTGTCCAGAAGCGCCACCAGTAGAGGCGGTACCGTAAAATGCACCATTAGCAAGTTGAATTAGCGTGGACTGCGGAGTTGCTCCATTCGTGCCATTAAAACTAAATAACAAAGTGATGGTTCCTCCAGTCAACCGATAGATGGCTCCTTTATTATTTGCCCCACCTGTAGAAGTTGTACCATAGAAGTTACCGTCACTTCCTTTTGTGAGTGCAGCTGTGGGGTTTGCCCCATTGCTGCCATTAAAACTGGCAACTAAAACCGGTGTACCGCCACCGAGCGGAACCTTGAATATAGCTCCTTTATTACTGGCTCCACCCAGAGAAGTCGTGCCATAGATAAATTTAGCAGATTCAATTAATCCAGCCTGGGGACTTTGCCCATTAGCACCACTAAAGCTATATGAAGTTATTAATCCTGCGGGAGTTAACTTGAATGCCACACCTTTATTACTTGCTCCACCAGCTGAGGCGGTGCCATAGTAGTTTCCGTCACTAGCTAATTGCAACCTTGCTAATGGAGTTGCTCCATTAATACCGTTGAAGTTAACTACGGTATTGATGATACCACCAGTCAGCGCAATCTTGAATATAGTTCCTTTATTATTGACCCCACCGGCAGAAGTTATCCCCACCAAGCTACCATCGCTACCTGAAATCAATCGACCTACTGGGTTGGCTCCATCAGTGCCATTGAAATTCAAAAGAGTTGTCAAGTTTGTAAAAGTTGTTTTTTTCAACTGAAACAACGTACCAAGGTTATTTGTACCGCCTGTAAAGGTCGCACCATATAGATTGCCATCACTTGCTTGGAATAATCTAGCAACTGGGTTAGTTCCATTGGTTCCAGTGAAGTTAACTAGTGTGGTCAGAGTACTAAAAGTAGTACCACTTAATTTGAATGCTGTTCCTTTACTTTGCGAACCACCTGCGGAAGTAGTTCCATAAAGATTGCCATCGCTCCCTGGAAGTACACCTGCACTTGGGGCCGCTCCATTAGCACCGTTGAAATTTACAACGGTCGTTAATGTTCCTGCAAAGGCTTGTTGCAAGGGCAATACTAATGGAGACGCTAACACAGCCAGGGAAGTTAAAATTAATACCTTTTTCTTGCTTTGACGTTGTTTGCACAGATTCATCTTGTTCACTTAACTCCTACAAAAATTTGCTCAGGCACGAACCCGAAATAAATCGAATCTACCCTTCTGGTAGACAAAACGCACTCGCCTTCGGAAACTGCTCCGCAGAACATAGTTCTGACTTTTCACGGGATCTGGAAAACCTCACTTCTATTTCTCTCTCCTACAAGGAGAGAGACTTTGAATTTTCCCCCTTCCCGTGTCGGGAAGGGGGCTAGGGGGTTAGGTCTTTCGTGGGCTTTTCCACATGATGTGAATTGTCAGGAACATAGTTTCACTGTGAGCGTAGTCGCTTATCCGTTTTCATGAGGCTCTTCGATTTATTTTTATGAATCTCCCTCAGACTGGGTATAGCGATTCTCGTATGGATGCAATATGCTATGGGGCGCAAAACTTTGCACTCCTCAACAGATATGTATTCCATACAATTGAAAACAGCTACAATAGTTTGACATAACGGATTTTGTAGTACCTGATGTCACAACTAATTTGTGACATCAGGTACTATAAATTCGTTATTTAAGCTAGTTTTTAGTGAGAACTCACCAGCAATTTTGGTATAGTCTTGGTCAGGAAGAATTCAGAAATCCTCTGGCTGCCTACACCGCAATGCCTGTATTCACACTTAGGTTAATTGCTTAAAATTAGATCATTTATGACCTCGTTCAGTAGGATAACATACTCATTATTTTTTAGATGTCGTGAGCAACACAAAAAAATTTAATTAAACTTTTACCTCTGCGATGGGAATCCGATTTGATTTTTGAAAAAACTCTTGTAGGGTGGGCATCTTGCCCGCCTTTGGCTAAGGGCGGGCAAGATGCCCACCCCACAATAATTAGTTGAGTATTTTTTTATTTGTCAGTCCCTGATCAGAGAGCAAGTAAGTATTAATTAGTCAAAATATCACTCACATATATATAAGAAACGCATGACTACTAAACCGAAGATTTTCATTGATGGGGAATCAGGAACCACAGGCTTACAGATTTACTCACGCCTCAACCAACGGGATGACGTCGAGTTAGTTAGCATTGAGGCATCTAAACATAGGGATGCAACTGAGCGAGCTAAACTAATCAATGCCGTCGATGTTGTCATTCTCTGCCTGCCTGATGACGCAGCCCGCGAAGCTGTTAGCTTAGTCAGTAGTAGTACGGTTAAGATCCTTGATGCTAGTAGTGCCCATCGCACAGCTAAAGACTGGGTATATGGCTTCCCTGAACTAAATCCAGGACAGCGAGAGAAAATCGCCAGTGCCCAGTTTGTCAGCAATCCGGGCTGTTATCCTACAGGATTTTTAGCTTGTATCCGTCCGTTGATTGCTAAGGGACTTCTGAAGAGTAACTTTCCCATCACCGTTAATGCAGTGTCAGGTTACTCTGGTGGCGGAAAGAATCTGATCAAACAATACCATGTCTTTCACGAACAGCAAGCTGGGGGAGAGTCGCTCTACCCTTATGGCATCTATGGTTTGCAGTTTGGGCATAAGCACGTTAAGGAAATGCATCAGTATTCGGGGTTAGCATCGCCGCCGCTGTTCGTACCGGCAGTGGGAGATTTTGAGCAGGGGATGCTGGTGCAGGTGCCTTTACCGCTAGGGATTTTGGATAATCCACCATCAGGTGAAGTCATTTATCAAGCAGTTGCTAACTACTACCAAGGTGAAAAGTTCGTGCAGGTTGCTCCATTTCAAGATTCTACTCTGCTGAGAGACAGAATATTTCTGGATGCGATGGCAATCAACGGTACCAATATTGTTCAGGTTTTTGTATTCGCCAATGACGCTAGCAAAGAAGTGTTGCTAGTTGCTCGTCTTGACAACTTGGGTAAGGGCGCATCGGGAGCCGCAATCCAAAACCTAAACATCATGCTGGGTTTTCCAGAAGAGTTGGGATTGTAATCAAAGGCTCAGATTCCCGACTTCTTTAATAAGTCGGGAATCTTGTTGTTCACGAATGAGAGCCATTTAGAAAGTAACGTCGAATGGACTGCTTGAGAAATAAACTTGCGATCGCGAGTCCAAATTAGTCCAAGGCAAGTCGTCTGGCTGATAGACTATCTGGAGCAACTGTTGCTGATTTTCACACTTCGTAAAATTCCGTGGCGGTCTATAACAGCTTTCCAGGCTTGCTGAAACACCTTTAGCCAAAGAGTTTCACGCTTAGTACGTAAAACATTGTCTTTCTCAAAATCACTTGACAACCACATTGGGTCAGTTTGGTATTTCGTTCATCACGATAATGCTAGTTTACGGAGTTAAATCATTACTATGCACTATAGCAGGGAACTCTTAACAGGCTTGAAAGTCTCTTGGTGTCAGTGTTTTCTGATTAGCTGATGTCAACCGCTACCTGGCAACTGCTATACTACCCCGGTCAGAAGCCAGAATTGATAAAGAGTCTAGTATGATTAGTATATTCATTTATCATAAGTTTTCCTGATTTAACTATTCAGACGGATGTATTCTGATTCCTGAATTGTGACAAAAAATTAGCTGAAAACAATTCTTTCATTAAATAAAAACTATGAGCTTTCAACTTCAAGCTTTGCAACTTCCTACTCTCAAGAAACAGTCTGAAGGGCTGATTGTAACTGCTTGGCAGAAATTTCTTTTAGATAATGAATTCTCCATTGCTGCCGTTGATGGAGATTTTGGTAATATTACAGATCAAGCAACTCGTGAATATCAGGCTAGTAACGTTTTAACGGTAACGGGAATTGTAGATACTGCTACTTATAAAAAAGCGCTAGAGCAAGGTTTTGCAATTTATTTTGCTATTTATACCGATGGCGGAAAAAAATTATTAACCTATCTTAACTTTGGCGAGAATGAGGTCAAAGACTTACAACAAAGTTTAACAGCGATCGCTCGTTTGAATCCTCCGTTAGTAGCTGATGGGGACTTTGGCCTCAACAGTACAAAGGCACTAAGCGAAACTTATAAGAAAAGAGACATCAATTTTCGAGCCGAGTTAGCTCAACAGCTTTCTAATACAACCAAAACCAAGCTTGGCATTGATTTGGAGTTGGCTTTAGACAACATAACCGAATACGCGAAAAGATTAAGACAACGACTGAGTGGAAAAGACTGGGTTAATTTTTTCCCAGACAGCGACTTAATTGATGATTTGGCTTCTCCCTTTCGTCAAAAAGTACAAGCTTTTGAGCAAGCCTTAAAAAATGCCGGAGCTAATATCAGTATCGCTTCGGTATTCCGTCCCTCAGAACGGGCTTATTTAATGCACTATTCTTTCCGTATTAGTACTAATGAAATTGCTGCCAAAGATGTTCCACCTATGCCGAATGTAGATATTAATTGGCTACATTACACAGGAACTGCCTCTGTTCTTGCTGCTAAAGAAATGGTGTCTGCTTATAATATTGCTTTTCGACCTGTTCTTACCTCTCGTCATACCCAAAGATTAGCAATTGATTGGGAAATTACTTGGTTAGGAACCTTAAAGATCAAAAACGCTAGTGGAGCTATCGTCAGCATTGATCAGCCACGAACAAGTTATGAAAATTCTACTTTATGGCAGGTGGGCCGTTCTTACGGTGTGATGAAATTATCTAGCGATCGTCCCCACTGGTCTAATGATGGACATTAATAAAAGGGAGCAAGTCTTTACCTTCCTCTTACCGCCGACTGCGAAAACCCTGTTTTCCATTAACTTGGTCAAAGAGGACATCGTATTTATCAAAAAATGCGATTCCAGTATTTACAAATATAGTCAGTTCTGCCTGTGGTGAGATACTCAAATTCCAGCGATTAAATCCGTCGCGGGTTCCTGGTATCAGACTGTAATCAAAAATGCCATTAATTGCTACTTTCACAGCATTTGCTGAACCTAATACTCCTGGTTTGAGTTTACCTGCTGTAGAAGCTGACTTGAATTCAGTCAAACCATTAATAGTTGCAGTATCAGCGATCATTCTGCCATTACAAGAATTTTTAGCAGAACTCCTAGCAATAGTTAAACAAACTTTCCCCAGTCGAGAGTCCCATCTGTTACCGGGTACACCATTAATTTCGGGTTGTTGACTCCAAGAAGCCATTTTGAAACCTGCTTGATTATCAGCAGTTAAACCGAGAATTAGGCTGCCATTGTTGTTACTACCACCATTTCCAATCACGATAAATCCGTTACTCAAATTGCCTGGTAATTTTCTCAACGGGTTATAGGGAAGTGACTTTTCAAAATAATTGACACCGACAATACCCGAAAATGGCGCACCACTCTTTGCTGAACAATTAGGTTTTTGGGCAGTACATTGGCGACTAGTAACAATCTGTACGGGAACAGCTTCGGCGGTGGGAATCAAACCAAACCGGACATTAGTATAAACTAATTCTCCCTCCAGGATAGTACCATCACTTAATACCTCCTTGATATTTTGACCTGTTTTTTGGATCGGAGCATTACCTAAAAACTCTTGGGGAACTCTTAGCCCTGCTGACCCTGTATCTAATAAAATACGTCTTGGCTGACCACCTGCGATCGCCATTTCCAAAAAATAGCCGCGAACACGTTGACCGAGGGAAGGTTTTGGATATAAAGGTAAAGATATGGTGTTAAAAGTTGGCTGGCGGGGTGTATTTTGAGAGATGTCGCGCAACGCTGAATTGGGAAAAAGAGCCGCGAATGCTGATTGGCGTTGGGCTGCTGGTTCAGGCGCGATATCCCAAAGGCTTTCGTAGTAGAAAAAGCCGATACCTAAACCGCGTTGTTGCACTGCTTCTACCTGGGATTGGATTTGTGGTATAGAAACTGGGCGATTTCGTAACCCCGCGATAATACCGATACCAGTCGGGATGATTTGTTGGGTTTCTAAAATTTCTGGGCGGGTAATTTGAGCGATAAAACTTTCTAAATCATTACGGTACACCTGCATAACTAACTCATCGACAATACCCAACCGTACCCAGTTGAGCCAGTCTTGCAGTTGCAGCTTGTAAGCAAAATCATAGTAATTGGGAGCAACTGAGAAGATAGCATTCGGTTTTCTGGCTTTCACAGTTTGGTGGAGGTCTACCATGAATGCAGTAATTTTATCTGCCCGCCATTTTATCCATGCTTGAGCTTGGGGATTGGGTGGAGGAGGATTGCCAGTTTCTTGAGTATATAGACTAATTGTGTACTTATCGTAACCAAACTCTACAGGTAAACTCGTATGGTCGTCAAATTGAACGCCATCAGCATCGTATTGAGTGATAACTTCCATCACGAGTTGGCTGATAAACTTTTGCACTTCCGGGTGAAAAGGATTCAACCACGCTACTTCACCCGCAGCACTAATTGAAGTTTGAGTCCCATCCCGCTTTTGTGTTAGCCAATCTGGATGCGACGATGCGAGTTCCGAAGTTAGAGGAACCATAAAACCAAATTCAAACCAGGGTATTGCTAGTAGCCCTTGTTTGCGGGCTTGAGTGATAATGTCTGCAATTACATCTTGTCCATCTATTCCCTTGAAGAAAAAGGGGATACCCATTTTTTGCATGATGGCGCTGGGGTATTGTGTATAACCATCATTCCAGACTACGGGATACACAGTATTAAAGTTTAACTGCCGCAGTTGGCTCATGGCTGCAAGCACCTGTGAACGATTTCTGAAAACGCTAAAATCGTTACCACTTAGCCATACCCCCCGAATTTCCTGACGAGGTTGAGGAGGTAGTTGGGCAACGGCAGGGGCAAAGCTGTTGAGTAGTAATACTGCAAAGAATGATATCAGACATAATAATGGCAGCAGACGCTTCCTCAAAAGCCACCAACCTTGATGAATTAAAGGCGATGTCTGTTGACTCACTACGTGTAGCTTGCTTAAACCTAGTAGTACCCGTCTACGCACAGGCTTAAATAGTAAGTTCGTTAGAGTCGCATTAATTTCTCTGCTTTTTTCCCAAAACTGAGTTGTCATTACTTCTGCTTACTCAACGGCGGTTAATTGGTCATATTTCATTCCATATAAACCAGGACTTACGCAAACAATAGCCGAAACTATTATTTTCAGGTAGGGGCAATTCATGAATTGCCCCTACAGTGTGTAGTTTTGCGTAAGTCCTATAAACGTTAAATTGCTACACTAGGAAAACTTATCAGTAATTTAGCTGCAAGATAGTTGACGCAGTTATAAGGTTAGTGGTGCCAAATAGAAATATTTCAAGTGTAAGCTGTAGTTAGGCTACTTGAGGCAATGCGAGATGCTGTGATGATATTTATTGTTGTACTATCGTCAAACCGATGAATTTCAAACCTCATCAAAACAGTTTTGACGACAAACTAAGCACAAGCATTGGGTTGGCCATTGGACTGCTGTTCATTGCGGGCAGTTTTTGGGTGCGTAACATAGTCGCGCACGAAGGTGCAACGCTAAAGGAAACACGGGGCACGGTGTAACTTAAAGGATAAAGTGCCCGCAGTCGGTTGAACTGGTAATTATAAATATTTGTATCCATAGAACATTGTCACAGCCAAGAATCCCACGGCTTGAAGTGAAATGAGCGTAGCGATATTTCCGTAGCCGTGAGAGCGTCAAATTAGCCATCCCATTATCAGTTATGGCTTTGCCAAAACCTACCCTTTAGATTCTCCTTTGGAGTACAGCGATCGCCTCTTCGACAGCTAAGAATCTAATGAGAGAGTGCGATCGCATAGCTTACCGTAGAGGTATCGCTTGTTCTCAATTGCGACGGAAATTCCGCTTACGTTGCTTGTGCCTTGCGACTTCTTTGCGCTTGTGTTTTTCCAAAGGCGTTTCAAAGTGACGATGCTTTCTCATGTCTGGAAAAATACCTGCTTTGGAAACTTCCCTCTTAAATCGACGTAAGGCTGACTCAATTCCTTCATTCTCGCCCACAAATACTTGGGTCATTTTCATCTCCTACTTAATTGGTACTGGGCAATTTTAAGCCATCCAGTAGACCGAAGCGCAAAAAGGGCAGATAATGATTCTGCCCTTAAGACCTTAAAACTGAATTTTTTATCTTAAAGTTTAGTAGCGTCCTCGAGAGTATCCACCGCCACCACCACTGCTGCCGCGACGGTCACCACCAAAGGAACCACCTCTATCTTCCTTCGGTTTAGCCTTATTCACTTTCAGGTCGCGTCCCATCCACTCAGCACCATCAAGAGCTTCAATGGCAGCTGTTTCTTCAGCTTCTGTACCCATCTCTACAAAAGCAAAGCCGCGTGGACGCCCTGTTTCACGGTCAGTAGGCAACTGAACACGTTTTACAGAACCATGTTCGGCAAAAACAGAAGTGAGGTCTTCTTGTGTGACCTCGTAGGATAGATTACCTACATAAATTGACATGCATTATCTCCAAAATCATAGGTGTGTAGAGATTTAGATTTCGGAGACAAGCTTGTTAAGACCAAAAGGAAAAAGCCTGTCAATACTAAAAACAAACACTGTAACCGAATTTTATTCTCACCTAATTACCTTAGCACATCATTCAGTTCTTACCCACCGTAAAAAAGGAAGTACTAACAGTCAGAGTGCTACGCGCAAGATTGGGTATTGAGCAAAACAGTTCCGAATTCCGAGTCTGAGTAAAGAAGTGAGATTCTCCCCTCAGCACTGGGCACGGGCTAAACAACAGCTATCCGCTAACAAAACTCCTCAGGGATATTGGGCATTCTTCCCCTGCCTCCCTATCTTCTAGGTCAGCGATTCATGGGCGAACTCCGATATTGAATAGCATAAATTCCCGAAATAATTGCAAAATAAATGCAGTTTGTGATTGTTACTGCCTGTAAATGCTGACTACACTTGCTGACGCCCAAAATTTACTTTCTGACCTCATCGCCCGCTACTCAGGGCGTGTAGATTATCTGATGATTCGCCTGGAAGAAGCAGAAGGGACTGATATCTTGTTGCGTGGCGACAAAGTAGAAACCCTCAGTGAAGGCATCTCCATTGGTGGACATATTCGCGCTTGTTATAAAGGTGGATGGGGGTTGAGCTGCTTTAACCAACTGGCGACAATTAAGGATCGTATAGAAGAAGCGATCGCTGCGGCGCGGATGGTTGGTGATGAAGAAACTTTACTTGCACCCATTGACCCGGTGCAAGCAGTATGCATTCTCCCCCTAAAAGGCACCGACCCCCGAAAAATCCCCCTCTCGCAGAAAAAACAATTGTGCGATCGCTATGCCCAATTGCTCAAAAGCGTTGATCGCCGAATTACCACTACCTCGGTGCGTTACGGTGACAGCGCCCAAAAAGTGATCATCGCTACCTCAGAAGGCACTTTGATCGAGCAATCTTGGGTGGATATGGAAATGCGCTTTGCCGCCACCGCCAGAAATGGCGAAACCGTGCAAACTGGACGAGAAACTACTGGCTCTCGCAAAGCTTACGAAGATTTAACTGATTTGGATGAACAGGTCAAAGGTGCCGCTCAAAGAGCGATCGCAGCTTTATCTCTGCGATCGCTCAAAGGCAATACTTACACCGTAGTCATTGACCCAATTCTCACGGGTTTATTTGTCCACGAAGCCTTCGGACATCTTTCTGAGGCCGATATGGCTTATGAAAACCCCGATCTGCTGGAAGTGATGACCATCGGACGGCGGTTTGGCCCAGAAGAACTCCAAATTTTTGATGGTGCGGCCCCAGAAGGACATCGCGGTAGCTATTTTTACGACGATGAAGGCACGCCTGCCACTACTACTCAACTAATTAAAGATGGAGTTTTAGTTGGACGTTTACATTCTCGTGAAACTGCTGGCAAATTGGAGGAAACGCCTACGGGTAACGCACGATGTCTCAACTATCACTTTACTCCGATTGTGCGGATGACAAATACCTGGATTGAACGGGGTAAAACACCAATCGAAGACTTATTCACCGATATCAAAGAAGGAGTTTATGCCCGTAATTGGTTGGGTGGAATGACGAATGGGGAAATGTTCACCTTTAGTGCTGGGGAAGCGTGGATGATTAGGAACGGCAAAATTGCTGAACCTGTGCGGGATGTAACGCTTTCGGGAAATGTATTCCAAACTTTAGCGGATATTGAGGCTCTTGGTGATGATTTTTACTGGGATGAATCCGGCGGTTGTGGTAAGGGAGGGCAAAACGGCTTGTCAGTGGGTTGTGGTGGCCCGAGTCTGCGAATTCGAGATGTAGTAGTTGGTGGAGAAATGTGAATTATCCGCCGCTATAACCAGTATTTTGGGTATAGCGGCGGACTTAGGAACTGACAAATAAAATGCTAGATGAATTTGACCCTATCTGTCTAGCCAATTCCTCTTAGAGAGCCAAATTTAGAATTGCTGACTATTGATGGTAGTAATTGATTCTGGAGTTAAGGTATGGATGCCTACGAAAGAAGAGCTAGAGAAGTTCAAGAACTGATGCAGCGCTTTGACGCTGGGGACTTTGATTTTACTAACAGCTTTTTCAGTACTGATATGGATGCTTCTGAACTGGTTAGACGCTATGCTGCTGGGGAGAGAAATTTCTCTGATATTGGTCTGACTAGTCTCGATTTGAGCAATATTAACTTGGCTGCGGCTAACTTGACACCAATGGCTTTTCGGCCCACCCCACAAGATTGAATAATTTGTTTGTTGTAACGGGACTTAAACCGTAGAGGGCAGGGGAAGTTTTGAATTATAGGTAATTAAGCGAACTTGATATTATCGGGTGAAATTTTGTGAGTTATTTAATCTACTTTCGTGAGGAAGTTTTTGAGTGCAAAAATCAGAAATTCTGTTTTCGTTGTCAAACATTAGTTTTAAATACTTTTATCAAATACCCAAAAGTATCTAACTGCACATATTGGCTATGATAAATAATTTAACTAACTGGCAACCTGTGAGCGTGTAACTTATGACTATTAAAGATTCTAAGGATAATGTTCTGTCGAGTAGATAAATAATTTTAGATTTGGCAAATAAATCAGTGACATGTATGTTATGGTTTTTATAGGAATCAAAAAAGTGAAAGCACAAAAAGACTTCAAGACAAGTTTGAGGCAAGCTCAAGAAAGTTTTTTTGCTCTGGTAAGTCCACTTCAATTAGCTACATCTTTTTTAACGAAAATCTAAAACTAGATTGAGTAGGATAGTAGCCTTTGTAACAACTTGAAGTCAATCGAAATTTATCTGGGTATGAGCCAATAAGAGTTGGCTAACCTAGCTAGAGCATTATCCGTTAAAGGCAATTACTCTTGGAGTCTGGGAAGAAAGACTCTTAGTACAGCCTGACAAATCCATAGAAATACAGAATATTTACTAACTTAGTCTTGCGGGAGCAAACATTTTCAACCGCGAACTAAGTTGAAGCAGTTGCTGACTTTTGGAACGAAAACTCCAAGCAGAATGGTGTCGTTCCACAATTTTCAGGAATTTAACCATACTGTTAAAAGTCACCTAACGCAATGTGCAATTTATTCTTGTCACCCCGCTTCCATTCCTCTTCCCCACTCCTGAGAGGCTTTGAATCTTACTCCCCAACGCTAGTAGGGAAGGGGTTAGGGGTTAGGTTTGAGAGAAAGTCGCACACGGCGTCACCAAGATACTAGTCTAAGCCAGAGTGTTAGGAGTTGCCTGTGCAGACATTATAGTACTGCACTTGTAGCTACCACTTTTGGGCTGGAATTTATCCTGCTGCATCAATCACGAAACGAGAAGCGCTATAGATGTTCTTGGCGACTTGATATCTGCAAAATTAGAGAAGTTGTAGCGACCATTTAGAGTGGATTGCAATTTGGTTGGTTGTGTGGTTCAGGGAACAAATCTGCGTTCATTTGAATTCCTGCTGTAACCACTCTTGAGGCTTGAGCAACCATTTGGGATTCTGTTACAACAACTGACAATGCTGAAGTCAAAGTTTTAAAGGCTTCGTTATTAGGAGATAGAGATTTCTGTATCCCTTAAGCAATCGCTTCGTGGGTAAATATGTTCTGATTTTAACTGTTTTTGGCAGGGTGCGATGTCTAGCGATAAGTTGCTATATGTCTACGCCAACAGGCTCTACTTCCCTACAGCACCAAGGGTGAATATCTCACATCAAGCTTCCAACTCATCAACTAAATTATTGTAGGAAAACACAACCATGACTGACCAAAAGATTAGACAAATAGCTTTTTATGGTAAAGGCGGTATTGGTAAATCTACCACTTCTCAAAACACCCTAGCAGCTATGGCTGAAATGGGTCAACGCATCCTCATCGTTGGTTGCGACCCTAAAGCTGACTCTACCCGTTTGATGCTACACAGCAAGGCTCAAACAACCGTTCTTCACCTTGCTGCTGAACGTGGCGCAGTAGAAGATATAGAACTCCATGAAGTGATGCTCACCGGTTTCCGTGACGTTCGTTGCGTAGAATCTGGTGGTCCAGAACCCGGTGTAGGTTGCGCCGGTCGTGGTATCATCACCGCCATCAACTTCTTGGAAGAAAACGGTGCTTACCAAGACCTAGACTTTGTATCTTACGACGTTTTGGGTGACGTTGTGTGTGGTGGTTTCGCTATGCCTATTCGTGAAGGTAAAGCACAAGAAATCTACATTGTCACATCGGGTGAAATGATGGCGATGTACGCTGCTAACAACATTGCTCGTGGTGTTCTTAAGTATGCTCACACTGGTGGCGTGCGCTTGGGTGGTTTGATTTGTAATAGCCGTAACACTGACCGGGAAATCGACCTAATCGAAACCCTGGCAAAACGCTTGAACACCCACATGATTCACTACGTACCTCGTGACAACATTGTACAACACGCAGAATTGCGCCGGATGACTGTTAACGAGTACGCACCTGACAGCAATCAAGCTAACGAATATCGGACATTGGCTCAAAAGATCGTCGACAACAAGAACCTCACTATCCCCACCCCCATTGAGATGGAAGAGTTAGAAGAGTTGTTGATTGAATTCGGTATCCTCGAAAGCGACGAAAATACCGCAATGCTGGTTGGCAAAACTGCTACTGAAGCAGCAGTATAAAGTATTGCTAAATAAATAATGGTTTGGGGTGGGCAAGTAGCCCACCCTTTCCCCAATTTTTGCATTTCTTTGTTTCAATCCCTAATAGGGATTTTGGTGAATTGCAATTTATGTTGTAATGTTCTAATAGTGTAGTAAGGTATGTTTCAATCCCTAATAGGGATTTAGATGAATTGCAATTCATTCAGATGGAACATTTATTCTTTCTGATAGTTTCAATCCCTAATAGGGATTTTGGTGAATTGCAATAGTATTGATTGCCCGTTCAAAAGACACCATTTGAGTTTCAATCCCTAATAGACATAGGAGTGAAAATGGCATAGGCACAATTCATGAATTGTGCCTACCAAGGATTTCGAGCAACGCATAATTAATTTCACCAGATGTCTAATAGGGATTTTGGTGAATTGCAATTTCCAGCCGCTTTCATTGCGGTTCGGTGATAAAGTCAGCTAAGGTGAGCGATCGCTTGTTAATAAGCGCCAACACTAGGGCGTGTTTTCAAACTCGTTATATCCTAAGAAATAGGCGATCGCAGACAGGGTAGGTTGATGAACCGAGGAGACTCGTCAATATTAAAACTGCATCCCTGACATCAGACAATGACAGGGACGGCTGGTTTGATTTGGAACTTTCAGGAAATCCCCAAAAACTGACAAATAGCCTATCTTACTTGCAAGGATTGGGAGTAAATTTGCTGCAACTAGCGATCGCTAATTCCCTAGTTAAGGCTGAAAATAATTGTCCTGCAAAGTCTTTGATACTTTTCTACAACTTTTGTGTATAACACCGTTATAGACAATGAAAAATCATCTTTGGCAATTGGCGATGTCTCTTGACTTGCCCCGACGCGGCCTTTGTTGTTGATCTTCACCAGGTCGGCTCTATTGTATTCTGTATCTAAAAGAGTATTCAAAATTAGTGAATATCCTGATATTTTTGTTAAGTAGTGCCGATCAAGGAGCATTTTCTTATGGTAATTCTAGGTTTCACTTTAAAAGCATATCTTGCAATTCCCGTAATATTAAGTCTTTTGGCTGGGGGAGAATGGATAAAAGTATATTTTGAAAACGCCCGTCAGGTATCCACTAACAAGGAAATGAGCCTATCCAGGGGTGAGCTAATCAGCACTAGAACGACTCCGCAAATATACTATGTTAGTGGTACTGGGAACGACGAAAATAATGGAGTTTCTTCCTCATCCGCCTTTAGGACAATTCAAAAGGCAGCAGATGTGACTAACCCTGGCGACACAGTATTAATTATGAACGGAGTATACACAAATTCAGCCAAAGCTGGGAGTGTAGTAAATATTAAACGTTCTGGAAATGCAAAAGCATGGATTAGGTATAAAGCATATCCTGGGCATTTCCCAAAAATTCAGCACAATACATGGAACGGTATCGTGATTTCAAATGGAGCTTCATATATCGAAATAAACGGGCTGGAGGTCATCGGGAACAATGCCAATGTAACCCTTGATTATGCGATGAGTCAGAAGACTAATAAACAAAACCCACTGACGAATGGAAACGGCATCAACGTTGATGGACGAAAAAATGGTCATGTTCATCACATCCGTATTCTGAACAACAAAGTGCATGACTGTGGAGGAGGAGGTATCTCAGTAGTCGAGGCTGATTATGTGAAGGTGGATAATAACACTGTGTTCAATAATGCCTGGTACTCAGTCTATGGTAATAGTGGTATTTCGATGTTGAGCAATTGGAATTCTGACAACAACCGGGGATACAAGATGTTTGTGACCAACAACAAGACCTACAACAATCGGATGTACATCCCTTGGATTGCGGTCGGAAGGATCACAGACGGTAATGGCATTATTATCGATAGTTCCAGAAATGATAATAACTCCCAATTGGGTGCATATACAGGACGTACTTTAGTTAAAAACAATCTGACATTTAATAATGGTGGTTCAGGTATTCATGCATTTTTTAGCGAGCATATTGATATTCTAAATAACACTGCTGTTTTAAATAATCAGAGTCCAGAAATTAAAGGTGGGCAAATATATGCTCATACGTCAGATGACGTCCGAATTCTAAATAACATTCTCTATGCTTTTCCTGGCAAGGATATTAATATTAACGTGAAAAATAAAAACGTTATTTATGATTATAATATCTACATCAATAGTTCTAAGATAACTGTTCAGGGGCCTCACGATATTGTTGCAGACTCAGAGTTTTTAAGGAAGCATCCCACTCTAGAAAAAATATCTGGCGATTGGAAATCGCGGCTAGATAAACAAAATCCGCCAAGGCAGACTTATGTAGAGTCTAAGTCGGCAGGTTTTGTTTGTGGGACAGTAACTTATCGTTTGGAAGGGAAACTCATCAAGGTGGGATGCTCCTCTTAGCAAGAAGGCAGGAAAGAGAAGCCAGAGCTATTTCATTCTCATCTAGCCCGCCTCAGAATTTATTCTGAGTCTAATAGCGAAAGTCGTCTAAAGACGACTGAGAAAAGGTTATAGTCCGTTAAAACTGACTTTAGTTATGAGCCGCGGAACTTCAGTTCTGGGCGGTTTATGTCTAGAACGAAATAGCCCTGAAAGAGAAGCCCATACTGATTACATCCTGCTGCCTCTTTCATATCATGTTCGGGTAATTAGTTATGATTCCCATAGTCATTGCACCCCACACGCCAGATGCAACAAGAGTGGCTCGCCGCCCAACGCACTGGCTCCCCTTAATTCCCTAAGAGCCGGCTCTTAGGGGAGAGAAAGCGCAGCGTTGGCGGGGTGGGGTTCTTCAGGTTTAATAAGTTAGAACTTACGCACTTTACAGATTGACCATCATGTGAATGGTAGGCTTTTTAAGCTAAAAGTCTTGCCCTGCCTCGTTCCTGGGCTGCCGCCTGGGAATGCGATCAACTAGGCTCTGCCTCCCGTCAAACCAGGAGGCAGAGCCGGACACAAGAGCATTACAAGGCTAGAGCCTTGTAACGAGACGTAATTCACAGTTAGTTGTCTCTGTCAATGCGTAAGTCCTATAAGTAATCAAGCGGACATGATATCACTTCTTCTTCAATCCTCTACTCTACGACGCCGCCGACGTGGCTTTTGTTGTTGGTCTTCACGCAAGCGGCGACCGACTTCGTTAAAGAAATCCCGCCGCAGATAAGGATAATCACTAACCCACAGGTCACGACTGGGAAAGTATATATCGCTGAATTGTTCAATACTGCTCAAATCTGCGCGATTTGACATCACTACCATTTCTGCAATTTGGCCGCGAGTAATAACTTTGTGGGCAGAACGTAATGGTGCTACAAACTCAATCCTAAATCCTGTGTCATCACCCACCTCTAAGTTTATCTGTTTTTCTCGGTTTTCTATAATTACCAATTCACCTTTGTTGTTGACTGTTTCGGTTTTACCCATTAACTGGTCTGTAATCCACCAATCTAGCACTCGACCACGGAAAAAGCCGCCGTATTTATAACGGCGGCATTGTAAATTCCGCATACTTGCTTGAAACACTGGATACCACAGCCAAAAAAAAGCGCTAACTACCCCTAGGACAAATACTATTGAAGCAAACTCAAGTTTGAAAACGAATGTCGCAAGCAAAATAGCAACTACGGCAACTACAGAAATTAACAGCCGTTGCAAAAAATTTGAGAATTTCCCCCAGTAGTACTTGTATTGCAAACCAGTTGCAATTAGGGGGACAACTTGTTCAAATTTCTGGCGAGTCAGTGGTACTAACATGAGTGCTGAGTGATGAATGCCCAATTGTCTGTTTAAAGTTTAAAGTATCTTTTCTAATCCATATACTAACGACTTTAGCGCTAAGACTTTGCGAATCGCTAGTAGCACTCCTGGCATATAACAAGCGCGATCGCTCGTATCATGTCGTAGAGTATAAATCTGTCCTGGTGCGCCAAAAATAACTTCCTGATGGGCAATCAATCCTGGCAAGCGAATGCTATGAATTCTAATCCCTTCTTCTGCTATACTGCCTCTAGCTCCTGGTAATTTCTCCGTTTCTTCTACAACAGCCGGGTTAAAAGTTTTACCCAATTCTCCTAGTAACTGCGCCGTTTGAATGGCAGTACCACTGGGAGCATCAGCTTTTTGGTTGTGATGCAGTTCGATAATTTCCACATGGTCAAAATATTTGGAAGCTATGACTGCGGCTTGTTGCAACAGCACCATACCAATGGAGAAGTTAGGAATAATTAGACAACCAGTGCTAGCTTTGTCGGCAAAGTCTGCCAAGTCTTGAATTTGTTTTGGACTTAACCCAGTGGTGCCGACTACAGGACGAATCCCGTAGGCGATCGCACTACGAATATTGTCATAAACTGAATCAGGATGGGTAAAGTCTACAATCACTCCTGGAGGAGACTTTCTGTCACCAGCCACATACCCTAACATCGGCTCTAATTGATTGGTAATTGGCACTTCCAGGGGTTCGCTTAAACCCGCCAACTCTCCAGCGTCTTTATCTTGATGTTCGGGACTGTGGTCAATTGCACCCACTAGGTTTAAGTCAGGCGCTTGCGCCACCGCCTTAACCACCTCACGGCCCATTTTACCAGCAGCACCGTTGACAATAACCGGGATAGGAGCTTGATTCGTCATAGGTCGAGAAATACTTTTTGAGTCAACAAGGGAATTTTGACACTCGCCGCCAATTTATTGACGGCGATTCTAGCGGTTGTCTTAGCGGGGGATAAATCCACCCGCTAAGACGCAACACTTGTTAACGGACTGTCATTGACCGCACCCTCTGCATCAACTGTAGCTATTGCAACTACAGCTTTCTGAAGACTCAGAGGGCATGAAAAACCTAACCATTGACCAATATTTTGACTAGCATTCCAATCAGCATTGCACCTATACCCATCAAAGCCCCGAAACCAATCTCCATTCCGTACTCCTAATACACCATTACGGTGATCAGATTTACTCGTATATGGGGCTGGTACAGACTCAACTGGTATACCTGCACGAATCGCTTTGTATCTGGTAAATAATTCAAGCTGATAGAATGCCCAACTATCACGGTTATTGGCAGCAGACGCTCGAAGACTCGCTACCGCTTCGCTATCAGATTTTGTTTTTTTCTTTTGCTTCATTGTCTGACGGCAACCAGACAAATCTTCAAACCGCAATCCCATTCCAAAGTCTTGGGCAAACTGTACCAATTGCTTTGAAATGACATGGTTAATATGGGTCATGATACGTCTTTCACGTTGCTCTAGTCGCTTTACTTCCTTAAGTTGTTTAGATGAATGTAGTTTGCGCCGAGTGCGTTGAAACTGCCGTCTCAATTCCTTAACTCGACCACCCTTCCAAAACCTACCAAACCCTTTGGGTAATGCAGCAACAGCAATATTATTTTGACCTCTATCTACTCCAATCCAACCTTTAACTTCACCTGCATTGGGAACATCCATCGATACAGATATCAGTGCATACCAGATACCCTTTTTAGATTTACATAATTTCAGCGAACCAAGTTTAGCGGCTCCAGAAATAATCTTATCTAATGTATCCGTATGCGAAGCTGAATGAATATCAAGAGGTATTCGCCCTTTCCGCCCTCTTAACAAGTTAAAAGCAACGGTGTAGAATTTGCCTTGCTTGGATATTTCAAAGTTTTGGTTATTCACTTCTAGCCACATCCGCTTAAAATGCTTTACTTTCGTTTTAGCATTAGTGTTGCGGATTGTTTGATTAATCCAGGCTGAACCAATTTCTATATGACGAAAAGCAGAACTAGTTAACTTTTTACGTTCTTTTTTATCGACTAATAGCAAATCGTTAGCAACTTGAGTGTTAACCGTTGTCATACGTTCAAACTCAAGTGCTTTTATTTGGTTTAGTCGGTAAAAAGAAAGTTTTAGTGTTAGTGCTAGTTTTGCCATAAACCTATCTTACAGTATTAGGTAAGATATGGATAAATAAATTTATCCTGTTCGCTTATATCCCTCGGTTAAAAACACGGGGGCTTTACGCTTCACGACTCGTAATTAGTGGCTGTCGCTCTTTTGTCGCCCAAATAAGATGATAGTAAAGTCGCCACAGAGCCATGTACGTGCTGTTTTTGATGAAATTTACTGCATCTAGTATTCCCGCAATGGTTAAAAATCTTCCAATAATCTTTAAGATGACTTTCGCTATTAGCCTTGGAATTCATTCCGAGGCGGGTAGGGCTGCAACTGGTAAAATTTGAGGTAAGCGATGTCTACGACGAGCTACGCTTACGCATTTCACACCGCTTCATCAGTAAGGCGATACACTAGAGAGCATTTGCCGACATTTGGGCATTGATTCCTCCCCATCTAATGCGTCATCCGAAGCGTCCCGGTTGGTGGGAGAATAATAACGAGAAATGATGCAAGCCTTGTGTTATCTCCAGCCCAAAGGAATCTATAGAAATGTGGAAACGAATTGTATTAATTTTGCTGTTGGTGTTGAGCTTCAGTCTGAGTAATTCTGGTGTTGCGGCTGCGGCTGGACTTAAAAGCTTTGTAGACAGTAGTGATGGCTATGAGTTTTTATATCCTAACGGCTGGCTGCAAGTTAAAGTTGCCAATGGGCCAGATGTGGTTTTCCACGATTTGATTGAGGTGTCTGAAAATGTTTCCGTTGTGATTAGCCCAGTTCCAGAAGGCAAAACTTTGTCAGAATTGGGAACCCCAACAGAAGTAGGATATAAATTAGGAAAAGCTGCTCTCGCGCCTCCTGACTCTGGTCGTTCAGCTGAATTAGTCAATGCCGCAGAGCGAGAAGTAGACGGTAAAACATACTACCTTTTAGAATATGAGGTTAAACTCCCCAATCAACAGCAACGGCACAACATCGCCAGCGTCGTTGTTAGCCGTGGTAAACTTTTTACCCTCAACGCCTCAATTCCTGAAAAACGCTGGCAGAGAGTTAAACGAATGATTGATGAGGTTGTCAATTCTTTTTCTGTTTATTAATTGGGGAATAGGGAATGGAAAATGGGGAATAGGGAATAGGGAAGAAACTTAATCACCAATGCCCAATGCCCAATGCCCAATGCCCAATACCCAATTACCAAGTTTTTCTGAAATCTCATGAAAATTCCACCTTTTGTACTTGCCTCAGCTTCCCCAGCCCGACACCGCTTGCTGCAAACTGTTGGTATTGAACCGATAGTTAAACCCAGTGACTTTGATGAGTCGCAAATTGAACTAAGTGATCCAGCAGAATTGGTCAAAACTCTTGCCGACTACAAGGCACAAACTGTAGCCCCGCAGTTTGAATCGGCTTTGATTATGGGTTGTGATTCAGTTTTGTCAATCAATGGTGAAATTTACGGCAAACCAGCAGATATCTCTGAAGCGATCGCTCGTTGGCAGATAATGCAAGGTAACTTTGGCGATTTGTACACAGGTCATGCCTTAATTGACATAGACCAAAATCGCACTTTAGTCAAGTCTCAAGTCACAAGAGTTTACTTTGCTGAAATGAGCGATCGCGCCATTCAAGCTTATGTTGCCACAGGTGAACCCCTCAAGTGCGCTGGTGCCTTTGCCATTGAGGGTTTTGGTAGTTTCTTCGTAGAAAAAATCGCAGGCTGTCACAGCAATGTCATTGGACTCAGTTTACCCCTGCTGCGGCACATGCTGGCAGAATTGGGATATGATGTCACTGATTTTTGGCAATAGTCCCCTGCCAATGCCCAATGCCCAATGCCCAATGCCCAATGCCCAATGCCCATTAAGTGTTTGCTTATGTTGCAGTCTACAACAGGTATGGCACGACAGGTTGTAGACTGGCCACTAGATCGCATTCCCAACTATAATATGTCATTTACTTCTATGCCCTCGCTGCGTGAGCAACAACATCCCCTAATTCGTCAGCTAGCTGATTGTATTGAGGCAGCTTGGCATCAGCACCTGGATCTATCGCCCTACCATTTGCCTGATGAGTTGGGGTATGTGGAAGGTAGATTAGAAGGCGAAAAACTGACGATTGAAAATCGCTGCTATCAAACGCCCCAGTTTCGGAAAATGCACTTGGAACTGGCAAAAATCGGAAATATGCTGGATATTTTGCACTGCGTCATGTTTCCCCGTCCAGAATACAACCTGCCGATGTTTGGTTGCGATTTAGTTGGGGGTAGAGGTCAAATTAGTGCAGCGATCGCAGACCTTTCACCGATTCAATTAGAGCGCACCTTACCAGAATCTTATACTTCTGCACTGAAACAGCTAACAGTGCTTAACTTTTCGCAACCCCGTGAATTACCTGAATGGGGAAATATTTTTTCGGATTTTTGCATCTTTGTGCGCCCCAGTTCCCCAGAAGAAGAAACAATCTTTCTCTCGCGGGTGCGAGAATTTTTAGACATTCATTGCACCCAAGCGATCGCCTCACATCCTGTTTCAGTTGAACAAGTCACGCAAAATCTCGCCGGACAACACAACTACTGCACCAAACAGCAGCAAAACGATAAAACCCGCCGCGTATTAGAAAAAGCCTTTGGCCCAGCTTGGGCAGAACATTACATGACCACAGTTTTATTCGACCTCCCAAATTAAGCTGCCATATCCTGTGAATACAAATACTGCTGAAACCCGATAAACACTTCACTAAAGGTGCGGGATGAAAGCGGCAAAAAGCCTTTAGGCTTAAGTCTAGGACGGGAGCAACGCGATTTGGTGAGATCAGGTAAAAAACAAGCGATCGCTTCCAACCATATCAAACTACTCAAGCTTCAGCTTCTTGTTAATTTCTGTAGCTACCAGGGAACTATATAACAAGGAAATCTTAACTGAGCGATCGCCCCTAAAAAATGCGATCGCTCATAAAGTTACATAATGGGTGCTATGGGAATCTTATCAGATACTGTCGAGGATAATGCCGAATCTGAAGGCTGGAGAATTGAATCTATTCGCCAAAAGCTGGGAATACCCTCCTCGACACCTCGTAGTTTGGATTAGGGAAAAGTATTTTACTAGTCAGCAGATTATAGAGTACCAACAAACTATCGTGTGTTCCATTTGCAAAAAACCCTGTGCTGGAACTTGCCAACGAAGGTCTTAGGAAAAATTTTTATAACAATTACTTCGGAGTTAGCCAGTTTTGCTCATGTAAACGCTGCCAAGCTTTGCGAATATGTTCAGGCTTAAATAGCTTGCGCTTACGATCGCTCCATTCATGCACCAGCGCGATCGCTGGGGTCGGGCATCAATTATGCAAACTTGAAAGATTTTGCTGATGGCTTCCAATCGTCGTTTGAGTAAGGTTGCACCTACTCCACTGTTAGATAAATATTTTTGTCAGCACGTAGTAACATCATTCGCTGACCCATACAAATTTCTACATCAGGTACAGGGCAAGCAATACCAAAAATACCACCCTCCCGACTATATAAAATGTCACCTTTTACAGGTTTTAAACGCTTAACTCTCTTGTCAAAAGTTTCTTTTGAAACAAATTTTGTTTGTGAAAGGTCTAACTCTGCAACACGAAAATCAGAAGTACGAACAATAATCATTCCGTCCTCCGTATACTGTGCAGTGTCATGAGGACAATCGACTATGTTTGAACTTAATCAAAAATAGAAACTACATAAATACTAGTTACTCGATGCATAGGCTTTGTTCTTTTCTCAGTTGTGACTAATTCCTCTGCCCCAACTGACAACGCCGCCGCTACATGAAGCGCGTCCATAGCTGCTAAACCATACTGAGAAGCAATTTGGTAAGCATCTTGAACAATTTTGTCTAAATCATTCGCCCAATAAGTGATACTGCTAAAAAATGTTTCGTAAAATTCAGATTCTTTTGTTTGTCGATTAGAAATTGCTTTGGGAATTACTTCCAACTTAACAAACACGCTGGAAGCAAATTCCCGTTCCGAGTCTTCTAGAATAGAAAGAGCTTTTTCGGATAATTCCCCCACACTCCGAGCGGCAGCAACTAGTACCCCAGAATCAATAAAACTTATCTTCATGTATCAGTTTCCTGTAACCCACCGCGACGATTAGCAATTTCTTTTTCAAGTTCATCTTGAGTTAACAAATGTTCGCCAGAAGAAACGATTTCGGCACGTATTTGCCGCAGACGTTTTCCCAATTGAGATTTATTTGCAGGGGTTAGAGGTTGAGTTTTCACCATTTTTGCATGAATAAATTTTACAAAATCTAAAACTTCTTCCTGTTTTTCTTTGTCAAGCGTTCGCCATTTTTCTAATAATTCTTGTTCTGGACTCATTTGTCTTCACCTGTGACTGTTACTACTTCTATTGTGATTGGGTATTTTTATTCTAGAAGTGAAACTTCATCCACTTCCGCTTCTTCTTCCAGCAACACCGTCAACGCCTCCATCTGTGCGAACTTCTGTAGGTGTTTCATCTGGATCGGTTTCGTCATTTTCGGAAAGTAAGAGGATAACACGAACGCGCTGTGGTTTGATGAATCCCAGCTATTTACCCTGCGTAAGTTGTCCACTCTCATTAATTGTCGCTGTGGTTTCAATTGCTTTCATAGATAATGCTAGTGTTGTTAAATGTCGAGACAATTCAACCTACTTCTAGTCTAGTGCAGCTATCCCGCCTTTATGCGGCAATTCGCTCGTTAGAAACCAGCACTCTTATAACATTCCCCGAATTCCCGCCAAAATATCAGCACTCTCTGCATCGAGTGCTGCGATCGCTCAACTTGGGTATAACCGTAAGTAGCAACCGGAATTTTGAAATCCTTTTTAACTTTGCTTGGTTTGCGAGACTCACAGTTTTCTATCTGTAAGCTCTGTTACGTTTTCCGATAACGGATAAATGTAGAATTCATTCAACGAGAGTTTAATGGAGTCCCAAAACAGCAGCAGGGAGAATAGTAAGGTCTTTGAAGCGAATATCACAAAATGGTTTGTTGTCTTGGTAGGTGTAAGCAACTAGAGACAGCTAACTCATTGACCAGAAAGTTAAGGAAACTCTAATGTTAAAAATGCTCAAGTTGACAGACATTTTTTAGTTAGTTAATCGTTGATTCACTTAAGGAAGACTAACTTTTGTAGCAAGATTGTGTCCAACAAAGGCAACAGTCTATTTTTGATGTTTCTTTTCAATTTTGTGACTAACTATAGCCGTAGTGAATGTAGCAGTAAAGTACCGCATCATACCAATTTAGGATTTTGTGTAAAGGCGCGATATATCGCATCTCCACATCTAGATTCATACTGTTTCTGAATTCTGCTAACTCCCATTGCACTCATGTCTTAATAATACTCAGAGTTATTGAATAGCCAGCTACTATAGCGCTTCTTAGTTTCAATACAGACCTAACCCCCAGCCCCTTCCCTGCTAGCGTTGGGGAGTAAGCCTCAAAGCCTCTCTCCTTTTAGGAGAGAGGTTTGGAGAGAGGTCAAAGTGTATTGCATACAAACGAGAAGCACTATAGAAAACACCATTTTGCAAAGCCATAGTGTTGAATGTTCATCACACAATGGATTTTAAGCTATACCCAGCTTTAAACTACTGTTGTTTGTCTTAAGCGGCTGGCTGTTGATAAAAAACCCTTTTATTTTTACTTCCATCAGCACAATTCAGGTAAACGGGCAACATACTATGTCAAGGGTGACTGAAAAGCCAAAGCCAAGTGAGCAGCCACTTAATCATGAACAACCTAAGATTTGGTGGGGTATCGCTGTCGCTGTGCCAGTAGTAATCGCCGCTGGGATACTAGGTACAGCCAAAATCGAGCAGTTGAGAAAACTAACTACATCCGTACCCATAATGCCGTCTACCAATAGCATTAGTGCTGTAGGGCGTTTGGAACCGCGAGGCGAAGTTGTTAAATTGTCTGCCCCATCATCAGGATTAGCACCATCGTCACGAATTCAGCAACTTCTGGTGAGAGAGGGTGAACAGGTAAAGCAAGGTCAAATTGTGGCAATTTTGGACAACCGCGATACCCAAATAGCCGGACTAGAAGAGGCAAAAGCCAAAGTCCAAGAATCCCGTGCGAATTTAGCGCAAGTCAGAGCCGGATCTCCAAGAGATATTCAAGCCCAAAGAGCAGTTATTGGTCGCTTACAAGCGCAGTTACTTGGGGAAAGGGATGCTCAACAAGCAACGATCGCCCGGATTGCAGCTCAGTTAAGTGGGGGTAAACTCGTCCAACAAGCAACAGTGAATCGCCTAGAAGCTGAACTTAGTGGGCAAAGAGATGTCCTAAGAGCGACAATTGGACGTGTCCAAGCCGAACAGCGCAATGCCCAAGTCGATGCCGGACGCTATGATTATTTATACCGAGAAGGTGCGATTTCTCAGCAAGAGCGGGATAGAAGACGCTTGAGTGCAGTAACTTCTAATCAGCAGGTTGCTGAAAGCCAAGCTACCCTGAAGCAGACATTGGCAACTCTACGACAGCAACTTGCCGAGGCTAGAGCTAATCAAATACAAAATTTAGCAACTTTGCAACAACAGCTAATCGAAGCCAAAGTTAACCGTGACAAAACTTTAGCAACTTTGCAAAGACAAATCGATGAAGAAAAGGCCAAACTGAGCAAAATTTTAGATGTCAGTCCTACCGATGTGCAAGTAGCGCAAGCCCAAGTTAGTAATGCGATCGCAAATGTCAGAAAAGCCGAAGCAGAACTAAGGTTGAGCTACGTTCAAGCACCAATCGCTGGAGAGATTTTAAAAGTTTACACCAAATCGGGCGAAGCGATCGGTGCAAATGGTATTGCTGAAATTGGCCAAACCAGCCAAATGTTTGTGATTGCTGAAGTTCCCGAAGACAGTATTGGTAAAGTGCGTATTGGTCAAAACGCCACTATCACCAGCGATAATGGAGCATTTAGCGGCGAATTAAAGGGAACTGTCACTGAAATTGGCAGAAAAATTGGTAAAAAAGATGTGCTGAATACAGATCCAGCAGCAGATGTGGATGCCAGAGTCGTAGAAGTGAAAATTGCTCTGCCTTCAGAAGATAGCCATAAAGTTTCTGGTTTAACTTACGCTAAAGTTGTTGTCGAAATTAATAACTAATCAAGTTATAGGTGAGCAGTATTACCAATTTGTGATTTGATATTTTGGATTGGGAATGTTCTTAATTAGGCTGTATCATCAATTTTAAACATTCTTTAAATTCGATAATAGCGTCACCCCAATGGATTCAACGAAAAATCTAAAACCTCAAATCGCTAACTGTGCATGGATGCCTAGAAAATGAATCAAAAAATACCTCTGTCGTGGCTACAACTGACAAGAGAAAAAACTCGCCTAGCTGTGGCTTTGGCAGGAATTGCTTTCGCTGATATTTTAATGTTTATGCAACTCGGCTTCCGGGATGCTCTGTATTATAGTAACGTTCGATTCCATAACAGCTTGCAAGGCGATATTGTTTTAATTAACAGTCAATCTAGCGCTGTCCTGGCGATGAGGAGCTTTTCTCAACGGCGATTATATAAAGCTTTAGATTTACCCGCAGTACAATCAGTACATCCGATATATTTGGACTTTACAATCTGGAAAAATCCTGTAACAGGCCGTCCTCGTAGTATCCTTGTCTTTGGAATGAACCCAGAAAATAACCTAGTTAACTTACCTGGAGTTCAGGAGAATTTAGATAAACTTAAACTGCCTGATGTAGTGTTATTTGACCGTTCTTCCAGGGTGGAGTATGGCCCAATTGCTGCTGATTATGAACAAGGAAAGACTGTAACAGCAGAAGTGCGAAGGCGGCGAATTAAAGTAGGGGGACTATTTACATTAGGTGCATCATTTGGCGCTGATGGTAATTTAATTACCAGTGATCTTAACTTTATGCGGATATTTCCCAATCGTCAGCAAGGGTTAATTGATATTGGACTGATTAGATTAAAACCGGGAGCAGATGCTAAAGTTGTTGCCCAAGAATTACGAAAGTATTTACCTAACGAGGTAAATGTTTTAACTAAGCAAGAATTTATTGATTTTGAGCGGAATTATTGGGCAAATAGTACAGCTATTGGGTTTATTTTCACATTAGGAACTGTTATGGGTTTCATTGTGGGGACTGTAATTGTTTATCAAATCCTTTATACAGAAGTTGCAGATCACTTAGCTGAGTACGCTACTCTCAAGGCAATAGGCTATACACAAAACTATTTATTGACAGTCATCCTTCAAGAGGCTTTACTGTTGGCAGTCTTAGGATATTTTCCTGGAATAGTTTTTGCTTTATTTATGTATAAAAGTGCCAGAGAAGCGACACTTTTACCAGTTTTTATGAGTTTTGATCGGGCGGTAATGGTGTTGTTTTTGACTATGATGATGTGTATTATTTCTGGTGCGATCGCAGTCCGAAAATTACGTTCTGCCGATCCAGCAGATATCTTTTAATTAATTCAATATTAATTAAAAGATATGGGTGATAATCTGAGCTTACAATTAATCATATAGCTAACAAATTTATGATGAGACAAGAACCTGTAATTGACATTAAAAATCTCAATCACTACTATGGCAAAGGCGCACTGAGAAAACAGATATTATTTGACATCAACCTAGAAATTTATCCTGGTGAAATTGTAATTATGACCGGGCCATCAGGTTCAGGTAAAACAACATTACTGAGCTTAATTGGTGGTTTGCGCTCTGTACAAGAGGGAAGTTTAAAATTTTTAGGTGAAGAACTCGTTGGCGTCAGTCAAAACAAACTGGTACAGATGCGACGCAACATTGGTTATATTTTCCAAGCTCACAATTTGCTAGGTTTCTTGACAGCGAAGCAAAATGTGCAAATGGCGGTAGAATTGAATAATAATATTTCTCAAACAGAAGCAGTGGCTAAATCAAAAGCCATGCTGGGGTCAGTTGGTCTAGAAGAACGAGTAGATTACTACCCAGACAATCTTTCTGGTGGACAAAAACAAAGAATTGCGATCGCTCGCGCCCTAGTGAATCGTCCCCCACTGGTGCTAGCTGATGAACCAACAGCAGCATTAGACAAACAATCAGGACGCGATGTTGTGGAAATAATGCAGAGTCTAGCCAAAAATCAGGGAACTACTATCTTATTAGTGACACACGACAACCGCATTTTAGACATAGCCGATCGCATCGTAGAAATGGAAGATGGTCTTTTAACCCGTAATTCCCCCAATGCAGCTATTCAGTCATGATTCCAAAGTGAGGAATCATCACTCATAACTAAGCTGTGACGCAAATAAACAGAGCCTATTTACTCATAAGGGTTGTCCTACCTTGCACAAAGCTTCTATGTCATTGGTCATTTGTATCTACAATTGGACAAATGACAAATGACAAATGACAAATGACTAATGACAGCCATAATTTATTATCTAGTCGAGCCTGATTTTTTCATTCCAGGTTGATTTGGCGGAGTTGGGGCATTTGGTTGGCGACTAGTACGAAAAGTCACATTCACCCCTTCATTCGATTGCTCCAGCACCAGTAGAGGCGTAGGTTTAGCCTTTTGATCCCAATGCATGGTAGCAATCCGACCTTGAATTATTGGTTGCCAACTATCTTCGTTTTCTATCGGGCTTAGGTAAGTTTCTATACAGTCAATAATTTGACTAATAGTTGCAGAAGTCGCTTGCGTCGGTAACTTCGTTAACCGAATTTGAATGCGAAACAGCACTCGCTTGGCAGAATTCCCTGGACTACCAGTCTCATACTCTACATCAAAAATTTCATCTACTTGCCGTCCAGCGCTATTAGCAATTCCGACTGATCCTTGTTGGGCTTGATTTGGACGCAGGGCTTGAGTAATTTTATCTTTGATCTGAATCTTCACTTGATTAAGGATTGCAAAATGAAACACCTCCTCTGCCATCCGCATTCGCAGATAATCTAGGTTAAAGTCCCGTGAGTTGACCAAATCGGGATTAGTTTCCATTTTGCGAATTGTTTCCAGCGCCAGCTTAAATTTTTTCTCTAGTTCTCGCGCACGGAATTGTTCAAACTTAAGTTTTTTCTCCAGCTTATTCATCTGGAGCTTACTATACACAATCAAAGCAATCACCGCTAAAGCCAGTCCTCCAGAGCTTACCACCAATAATGGTAGTATTTGAGGATTACTTGCTGGCACTTCCTGGGATGGCTTTTTAGTCTTTGTCCCGGAGGGTAGGGCAAGAAAGATCGAAGTGGGCATGGTTGGGAAACTGAAAAACTTGACTCCTGCTGTTTAGGATGCCCAAATCTTCAATGCCATCTTGCTGTATCATTAATATTTTTTACAGCCCTTTACAAACCGCATATGTCCAGACATTTGAGCCTCCTTGCCCTGTCTGAGGTTTCATCTACTTGCCTGAGCAATATTCGCCTGATAGCCACAGATATGGATGGCACCCTAACTAGGCGAGGAAAATTTACTCCCGCACTGCTGCAAGCTTTAGAGGATTTAGCGGCAGCTGACATTAAGGTGCTGATTGTCACAGGACGTTCTGCTGGGTGGGTGAGTGGATTGAGTGCGATTATGCCAGTGGCCGGTGCTATGGCAGAAAATGGCGGTTTGTACTTTCCACCTGGGAACCAGAAACCAGTAGTCTTAACACCCATTCCCGATTTAGCTCAACATCGCCAGCACTTGGCTACGACTTTTGAGAATTTACAAACTAAATTTCCCCAAATCCAAGAATCTGCTGATAATCGCTTTCGCATCACAGACTGGACTTTTGATGTAGCTGGTTTGCGTCAAGATGAACTACAAACCCTAGACAATCTCTGTCAACAAATGGGCTGGGGATTTACATATAGCAACGTCCAGTGTCACATTAAACCCCAAGGGCAAGATAAAGCTGTGGGATTGTTGCAGGTATTGCGCGAATATTTGCCCCAGTATTCATCAGAACAAATTGTCACTGTTGGCGATAGCCCCAATGATGAAAGTTTATTTGAGCGGCGTTATTTTCCTGTTTCTGTAGGCGTGGCGAATGTCCTGGAATATGTGAATCAGTTAAAATATCACCCCGCTTATATTACCACTGCTGCCGAAGGGGAAGGATTTTGTGAGTTATCCAGTTATATTTTGAAAAGCTTGCACATCTCAAGTTAGGGATAAGTAGAATCAGGAAACCACAAAGTTTTAAAAATCAACGTACAAACTTCTATAGAATACATAATATATGAGCGCCAATAAGCTAAAAATATTTTTATTATTTAACTTCTTAATACCAGCTAGTTTTTTTATTTTTACTATTTATTTCATGCCGATTGAGCAAGTGTTTCAATTCGATTCAAGTGATGAAGGGATTGAATTGATTAAAACTAGCTTGTACTCAGATGGGTTTGCTATGTATACACAGATTTGGAATGACCAACCTCCTCTTTCAACAGTTATTTTAGCATCCTGGTTCCGTTTATTTGGCAAGTCAATCTACTCTGCACGGCTTTTAACTTTGACCTACTCAACAATACTTGTATGGTCTTTCTGCCAGACTCTACGTATTCATTTAGGAAAGATCCCAGCCATTATTGGCACTTTATTGTTAATAATTTCATGCAATTTTTTGAGACTTAGTATTTCTGTGATGATTGGTCTGCAATCTCTGGCAATGGTTATGCTCTCAATTTTTACATTGAGTCTATATCAACAAAATTTTGATAAAGAAAAATCTAAAATTTTCATTATTATATCGGGAGGACTTCTAGGAATTTCTTTACAAATAAAATTATTTACTGCTTTTCTAGTTCCTTTAATTATATTTGAGCTATTACAATTCAATTGGAAAAAACGTTGTCAAGGCCAATCAAAGTGGAGTATATTTTTTGATGCCATGTTATGGCTAACTGCTTTTGCTAGCGTTTTCATAATAATTGGTGTTTTTTGTAACTCTCTCACTTATGAACAATTACTAAAATCGCATTTGGATAACAATGTAAAAACAGCTTTTCCTATCGGAAATAGTCTGAGTTTAGTTTTGTCATTTCTACTTCAGGATTTTGATTATTTACTTTTAGCTATTCTGGCAATTATAATTATTTTTCAAAAGAAACAATGGGAAAAATCTTTTCCGATAATTTGGCTTGTAACAGGTTATATAGTTTTGATTAATCATCGGCCAGTCTGGTATCATCACTACCTTTTACTGTCTATTCCTCTTACTTGGTTAGCGACATATGGATTAACATTATCGGTTGATTTTTTTCAACAGCGGAGATGGTACTCTCAGTTTAAGCCTAGTAATTTCAAAAAAGTCACCGTTTCTGGTTTAGCAGCAGGATTTGTAATTTTCTCAATTTTTGTGACTCCGATTAAATTAGGAGTAATTATTTTAGAAAACCATAAATACATAGAGCAAAGTAAGGATAATATTCAATTTGTTAACATTATGTTAAAGTATAAAAAATATACTAAATGGGTTTTTACAGATTGCCCAATTTATGCTTTTTATTCAGGTTTACGTGTTCCTCCAGAAATTGCGGTTCTATCCAATATAAGGATAGAATCGAAAAGTATAACGCCTAAAGAAATTCTTTCAGTTTTTGAAACTTATCATCCTGAGCAAGTTCTATTATGTAAATCTAAAACTATTCGGAACTATTTAAATAGTTATATCCATGAACACTACTTAAAGACAGATGAAAATCATTTAGGTACCCATTATTTATTAAAAGAAACTCAAGACTTATCCCGGTCATAGACATCGCACTAATGAGTAAGTGACTGTGAAATCGGAAAAATGTTACCGAAAAATTGGGTAAAAGCCCCGTCATAAAGGACGGCTTTATATTATTTTATCTGCAATATTCTATGATAAAATATAGAGATGATAGTAAGAGAAGCCAAGCTAATAAAGGGAACTAAGGAACAATACCAAGCTCTTGATGATGCCATTCGCGCTGCCCAATTTATTAGAAATAAAGCGGTTCGCTATTGGATGGATAATCAAGGGGTTGGTAAAGCTGACTTATATAAGCTGTGCAAAGACTTAGCTGCATCGTTCGACTTTGCTTTGAAGTTAAACTCCGCAGCCCGTCAAGCCAGTGCCGAAAGAGCATGGCAGACTATCTCAAGTTTCTATAAGCGTTGTAAAAAGCAGGAGAAAAAGAAAGGATATCCCAAGTTTAAAAAACATTGTCGTTCTGTAGAGTATAAGGTTTCGGGATGGAAACTATCGGATGATTGCATGAGCATCAATTTCACTGATGGTTTTGAAATTGGAACATTGTCTTTATTCTGCAACAAAGAAACACGGGAAGACCTTCATAGACTTAAGATTAACCGTGTACGAGTAGTCAGAAGAGCAGATGGCTATCACGCTCAATTTTGTTTTGATGCTGACCGCAAGGAAGTTGGGGAATTCACTGGTAACGTTGTTGGCTTGGACTTAGGGTTAAAGTTTTTCACTAAAGACCAAAATGATAATACTGTAATTTATCCCCAATTTTTAAGAAAGTCAGAACGTAGACTCAAAAAAGCTCAGAGAAGACTTAGTAAAAAATTTATAAAAGGCGCAAAACCTCAATCAAATAACTACCATAGAGCGCGAAAACGATTAGGTAGAGTTCATCTAAAAATCCAAAGACAGCGTAAAGATTGGGCTATAAAGCAAGCCCGATGCGTGGTTCACTCTAACGATGTGATTGTCTATGAGGATTTGAAGATTGCGAACATGGTCAAAAATCACCATTTGGCTAAGTCTATTTCTGACGCTAGTTGGTATCAGTTCACTCAATGGCTAGAGTACTACGGAAAAATCTGGGATAAAGCAGTTGTGGTAGTGTCGCCTAACTACACATCTCAGGACTGTAGTCATTGTGGACATAGAGTAAAAAAATCACTTAGCACCAGAACTCATTCATGCTCATCCTGTGGGGTTGAAATATGCCGTGATACGAATGCGGCGATTAATATCCTCAAGAAGGGTATGAAGATATTAGGAGTTGAGTGGCAGAACAACAGTACCTTTGGGCAAAAGGGATCTGCCTCTATTGAGGGAAAGCATGGGGAGAAGACCACCAATACTATTGATGGGAAACTTGATATAGCAAGCGGATTTCTGTGAACCATGAATTAGAATCCCTGTACCTTTAGGTCAGGGAGTATGTCAAAAACAAGTATAAGTAAGCGTGGCGATCGCTGTTGATAGCATTTGATATAAAGCATAGCCCTCACTCTGTCAACCAACAACAACTCTTCCAAATGTGCTAACCTAGTATGGTTAACTAATCTCGCACATCTAAGAATTCGGGTGTTTCCCAGTTGGGAAATGCACTTGGATGGAGGTTTAACCCGAATCGGAGTTAAGAATTTATATGCCAGTCGTTTCATTGGCTCAAATGATGGAGTCAGGGGTTCACTTTGGGCATCAGACCCGGCGTTGGAACCCAAAAATGTCTCCTTACATTTACACTTCCCGCAATGGTGTACATATTATCGACTTGGTGCAAACTGCCCAGTTGATGGATAATGCCTACAACTATATGCGATCGCACGCAGAACAAGGGAAGAAATTTCTTTTCGTCGGCACCAAGCGGCAAGCAGCTGGAATTATTGCCCAAGAAGCCACCCGTTGCGGTTCCCACTACATTAACCAACGCTGGTTGGGCGGAATGTTGACCAACTGGGCAACCATCAAAACACGGGTAGACCGTCTGAAAGATTTAGAACGCCGTGAGGAAACTGGCGCACTAGATTTATTACCGAAAAAAGAAGCATCAATGCTGCGTCGGGAAATGACGAAGCTTCAGAAATACTTGGGCGGCATTAAAACAATGCGGAAAGTGCCCGATATCGTGGTAATTGTAGACCAACGGCGGGAATATAACGCAGTTCAAGAATGCCAAAAGCTGAATATTCCGATTGTGTCTATGCTGGATACAAACTGTGACCCAGATGTAGTAGATATCCCCATCCCAGCAAACGACGATGCTATCAGGTCAATTAAGCTGATAGTCGGAAAATTGGCGGATGCCATTTATGAAGGTCGTCACGGTCAGCTGGATGCTGAAGAGTATGACGAAGATTACGAAGGCAGTGAGTATGACGAAGACTACGAAGAAAGCGAATATACTGATGCCGTAATTCCCGATGAGGAAGTAGAGGAATAAGCAAAGCAGGGGTGAAGTAAATGTCCGAGGGAGGGCGGTTGTTTGCAGAGTAGCAGCAATCCGTCCTAGCCTGCGGCAACTCGTAGGCTAAGGTAGAGGCGAAAAAACTCATACCTTATAACTTCATTATTTTTTCTCCCCCAGCCCTGAGTAAGATAGAAATACTCAACACCCGTGAGCGATTACAACTCGAGGTCAAGTTAGGAATTGAGGCAACATGGCGGAAATATCTGCAAAACTCGTCCAAGAGCTACGCCAAAAAACTGGTGCCGGCATGATGGACTGCAAAAAGGCGCTGCAAGAGACTGATGGCAACATAGAAGAAGCCGTAGATTGGCTACGGAAAAAGAACTTAGTTTCAGCTGGTAAAAAAAGCGATCGCATTGCGGCAGAAGGTCTGGTAGACACTTACATTCAGCCTAGTGGTCGAGTGGGAGTACTCATAGAAGTCAACTGCCAAACCGACTTTGTTGCTCGTAACGAGGCTTTTAAGGCTTTAGTTAAGAACCTAGCAAAGCAAGCAGCGACAGCTGATAGTGTTGAGTCTTTGTTGGCTCAACCCTATATTGATAATGAAAGTGGGACTGTAGAAGAATTCATCAAGCAAACCATTGCCACCCTTGGTGAAAATATTCAAGTGCGTCGCTTTATCAATTTTGCATTAGCAGAAGGTACGCAAGGTATAGTAGACAGCTATATTCACACTGGCGGTCGAGTTGGTGTATTGGTAGAACTGGGTTCCCAAACTGAGGGGGTGGCTGCTAATCAAGAGTTCCAAAGCTTGGCACGGAACACTGCAATGCAAGTTGCAGCTTGCCCAAACGTCGAGTATGTGAGCGTAGACCAAATCCCTAGCGAAATTGCCCAAAAGGAAAAAAACATTGAAATGGGCAAGGATGATTTGGCGAACAAGCCAGATAACATCAAAGAAAAGATTGTTCAGGGACGGATTGAAAAACGCCTGAAAGAATTGGCTTTGCTCGATCAGCCTTACATTCGCGATCAAAGTATTTCCGTGGAAGACTTGGTGAAGCAAGTGAAGGCGCAATTAGGCGAAGAAATTCAAGTGAGTCGCTTTGTCCGCTATATACTGGGCGAAGGCATTGAAAAGCAAGAAAGTAACTTTGCTGATGAAGTCGCTGCACAAATTGGCAGCAAGTAATATTTAGTCATTGGTCATTAGTCATTGGTCATTAGTCTTTACCAAGGACAAAAGACTAATGACTAATGACTCTTTACCAAACAGGTCAAGCAAATAGCCTGACCTGTATTTTATTATTAGAGACGCGAAATATCGCATTTAATTTAAAATTTAAAATCCTCTAGAAAGTTATCCTAAAATAAATTTGTACATTTGTACTATGTAATAGTTCATGTGGGCAAGAACGAAAAGATATGGCAAGAGCAATCGAGCGAATTGAACGGGATATTGTAGCACTGAAAGAAGCGATTCGGGCGATCGCAGTAGAACTACAAAGCGCTTATGCTAGTTATCTAAACACCTTGGGGCTAGCTGTACGAAAACAGTTGATTCTCGCAAGTTACCACCTTTGTACTCAGGGGTATTCCGAAAACTTTCTGCATTTATCATTGAATCAGCGCCAACAATTGCAACAAGCTATCCGCAAGTTGGGTCAACTGGCATCTGAGCAATTGCTCACTTGTATTAAAAGTGAGGAAGCAGGGGGAGATGAAACAGATGAAACAGATGAGGAAGATGAGCAAGATGGGCAAGATGGGGGAGTAACATCCTCATCTCCTGTGATACTGGGCATATCTACTCCTGAGCCTCTTACCCCCGACACCTCTAGTCCTATAGAACTGGCAAAATGGCAACAGAACTTAGAAGAGGTCATGCAAGAGATACTGAAAAAACTTTCGCATGATGCTAATCTTTTATTACAAAAAGCTGGGATATTACCCAAAAAATTACCAGAACCGATTTTAGCAGCTGCGGCTGCGGCTGCATCAGAAGCATCTGGTGAGGTAATGCCAGGGCCACCCAACTTATTAAACTTAGTAATTGAAATTGAAAATGAGCAGCAGTCAGAAGATTCTGGACTGACGCAAATCATGGCTATTAACCTGCGGCTAGGGGAAATTGAATTTGCTGATGTGACACTCTCCTCTGAGCGTAGGCAAATCCGTAGTATTTTAGTTCAGCTAAACAAGCTAGGACGAGAGTATCAAAAGAAACATCGAGAAAGAGCGATCGCGGAAGCTGAAGCTGCATGGCGTGCTAGTTGGTTTGAGGATTAGTCATTTGTCCTTTGTCCTTTGTCCAGAGTCAAATGACCAATGACCAATGACCAATGACTAATGACCAATGACTAATGACCAATGACCAATGACTAATGAAAAACCAGATTGGATACGATTGCACAAAGCCTTGGCAATAGAAGCCGAACGTGGCTTCACAGACTTGATGGGCAAACAATACCGCTTCAGTGAATTTCTGAGCCTAACTTTGGGCAAATTCCCAACAGGCTTGCCCCAAACTGAACGCCGCCGTTGGCAAGGACTAGCGGTGCAATTTGCTAGTTATCCACATCTAGCACTGGAAGAAAGACAACACTTAGTAGCAGAGACTCGCAGGTATCTATCCCAACTACAGCAGGAGGAGCAGGGGGAACAGGGGAGCAGGGGAGCAGAGGAGCAGGGGAGAATTTATCAATCCAAAATCCAAAATCCAAAATCTAAAATCATCTCTGAGGTGAGTCGGAGGCTTGCCCCGAAAATTGAGCAAAAACTCAGTGATTTACCAGAAATAGGCTTCAAAAAAGCTGATAATTTGGCACGGCTTGGTTTATACACCGTCCGCGACCTGCTTTTCTACTATCCCCGTGACCATATTGATTATGCGCGTCAGGTGAATATCCGCGAGTTACAGGCGGGTGAGACGGTGACAATCGTGGCTACAGTAAAGCGTTGCAACTGCTTTACTAGCCCTAAGAATCAGAAATTATCAATTTTAGAACTGATTGTAAAAGATAATAGCGGTCAAATCAAAATTGGTCGTTTTTACGCAGGTACGCGCTTTAGTAGTCGCGCTTGGCAAGAAAGTTTAAAACGCCGTTATGCAGTAGGTAGTATTCTGGCGGCGTGTGGGTTGGTGAAAGAAAGTAAATACGGCTTGACACTGGATAATCCAGAACTAGAGGTTTTGGCAAATCCAGGAGATTCGATTGAGTCGCTGAATATTGGGCGGGTGGTGCCAATTTATGGACTCACTGAGGGTGTGGTGGCGAATACAGTGCGACAGGCAGTAATTGCTGCTTTACCAGCTGCGGCTCAGATGAAAGACCCCTTGCCAAGTGGTTTGCGAGAGAAGTATGGTTTGATGGAATTGAAAGATGCGATCGCTAATATCCATTTTCCCAGCGATAGCGCCGCTCTACAAGTTGCCCGTCGTCGTCTAGTGTTTGATGAATTTTTCTACCTGCAACTTGGGTTATTGCAACGTCAGCAGCAAGCAAGGGCGATTCAAACCAGCGCCATCCTTGTCCCACGCGGTCAACTTGTAGAGAAATTCCACGAAATACTGCCTTTTCAACTCACTGGCGCACAGCAACGAGTTCTCAATGACATTCTCAACGACTTGCAGAAACCTGTGCCAATGAATCGTTTGGTGCAAGGTGATGTCGGTTCTGGTAAAACGGTTGTTGCGGTGCTGGCTATCCTCGCAGCAATTCAATCTGGCTACCAAGCAGCGCTGATGGCTCCTACAGAAGTTTTGGCAGAACAACATTATCGCAAGTTAGTTAGTTGGTTTAACCTCTTGCATTTACCAGTGGAATTACTGACAGGTTCCACCAAAACTGCCAAACGAAGACAAATACATTCTCAGTTAGCAACTGGTGAATTACCTCTGTTAGTGGGAACCCATGCCTTGATTCAAGACCCCGTAAACTTCCAGCAACTGGGGTTAGTGGTGATCGATGAACAGCATCGCTTTGGGGTAGAACAACGGGCGCGTTTGCAGCAAAAAGGTGAGCAACCCCATGTGTTAACTATGACAGCTACCCCGATTCCCAGAACCTTGGCACTGACGATACACGGGGATTTGGATGTCAGCCAAATTGATGAGTTACCACCAGGACGGCAAAAGATTCAGACAACAGTATTGTCAGGTCAGCAACGCAACCATGCTTATGACCTGATCCGCCGAGAAATTGCCCAAGGTAGACAAGTTTACGTGGTTTTGCCGTTAGTGGAAGAATCAGAAAAACTGGATCTGCGATCGGCTGTGGAAGAGCATCAAAAGTTACAAGAAAGCGTTTTTCCTGACTTTCAAGTGGGGCTGCTGCACGGTCGCATGAGTTCAGCCGAGAAAGATGAAGCGATTACCAAATTCCGTGATAACCAAACGCAAATTTTGGTTTCTACTACCGTTATTGAAGTTGGTGTAGACGTACCTAATGCTACAGTAATGCTCATTGAAAATGCCGAGCGGTTTGGTTTATCACAATTGCACCAACTGCGGGGGCGTGTCGGTCGTGGCGCGGCTCAGTCTTACTGTTTGTTGATGAGCAGTTCCAGAAGTCCTGATGCACAACAACGGCTGAAGGTGTTGGAACAATCTCAGGATGGTTTTTTCATTTCTGAGATGGATATGCGTTTTCGTGGGCCAGGGCAAGTACTGGGAACTCGTCAATCTGGAGTGCCAGATTTTACCTTAGCGAGTTTGGTTGAAGATGAAGAAGTTTTACTTTTAGCACGGCAAGCAGCAGAGAAAATAATAGAAATGGATGTTACTTTAGAGCGCTGGTATTTGATGAAAGAAGAGTTGAAGTATCGGTATGAGCGCTTGATGGGCGGGGCGATTTTGACATAATAAACTTCTTGCAAAAATCCGAATAAACCTCATCTAAGTTGAGAACCGTAGTTTTTGCCCTCACCCTAAATCCCTCTCCCATCTCTGGGAGAGGGACTTTGAAATTCTGTATCCCCGAATCTCATATCTGGGATTCGGGGTTGGGAGATGAGGGCGAATCCTTTTCATCAGGGAAAAACTACAGGTTTCAAGATAAGACCTCTTGCATAAATCAAAAATAAAGAACCCCACCCCACATTTCATTTGAGTAAAACAAACGCTCCCCTCCCCGCTTGTAGGCTATCCATTACCCGGATCTTTCTTAACATTTGCGAGAGTATTGACTCAGGTTT
>NZ_JABXKM010000167.1 GCF_017115025.1 Nostoc sp. NOS(2021)
CCCCATGCCCAATGCCCAATGCCCAATGCCCTATGCTAGTGCTGGTACAGGAATTTCCAGGTGAGGATATAAGGGGAAGCGATCGCACAATGCTGCTACCCGTTGCCGACAATCTTTGGTAACTATGTCGGAATCTGGAGAAAGCAGGCGATCGCTAATAATATTTGCAATCTCGGTAAATTCTGCTACTCCTAAGCCCCGCGTGGTCATTGCTGGCGAACCTAACCTCAGTCCACTGGTAACAAATGGTGATTGCGGATCAAAGGGAACAGTATTTTTGTTAGCTGTAATATTTACACTACTAACTAGCTGATCCGCCTGCTTACCAGTTAGACCGATAGAACGTAAATCCACGAGGATTAAATGGTTGTCAGTGCCATTTGACACTAACTTTAAACCCCGGTTTTGCAGTTGTTCTGCCAAAGCACGAGCATTTTCAATCACTTGGGCAGAATAGGTTTTAAACTCAGGCTTCAGGGCTTCTCCAAAAGCTACTGCCTTACCAGCAATGACGTGTTCCAATGGCCCGCCTTGGCTGCCAGGAAAAACAGATTTATCTAGCTTTTTACCTAGTTCTGCGTCACGGGTCAAAATTAAACCACCTCTAGGGCCGCGTAGAGTTTTATGGGTAGTTGTTGTGACTACATGACAATGAGGAATGGGATCAGGATGAAGACCACTAGCAACTAAACCAGCAATGTGGGCAATATCGGCAAGTAAGTAAGCGCCGATTTCATCAGCAATGCTACGGAACTTTTCAAAGTCAATTATCCGGGGATAAGCTGAATAACCACAAATCAGCAGCTTAGGACGCTCCCTCAGCGCCAGCTCCCGAATTTGGTCATAGTCAAGTTGTTCTGTTTGTTGGCTGACACCGTAGTGGCTAACTTGGAACCACTTACCTGAGACATTTACAGGGGAACCGTGGGTGAGATGTCCCCCATGAGACAAATCCATCCCCATAATTTTGTCCCCTGGTTGCAGCAGCGACAGGAACACAGCAAAATTGGCTTGTGCGCCAGAATGAGGTTGCACATTTGCATGAGCAGCACCAAATATCTGTTTCGCGCGGTCGATCGCTAGTTGCTCGATTTTGTCGATAAACTCACAACCGCCATAGTAGCGTTTACCAGGTAATCCCTCGGCATATTTGTTTGTCAGTACCGAACCTTGAGCCGCCAGTACAGCAGCAGAGGTAAAGTTTTCACTAGCAATCATCTCCAAGTGGTCTCGCTGACGCTGTAGTTCGTCATTGATTAACTCCGCGATTGCCGGATCACTGGAGGTTAGAAAGTCTGAATTAGTCCTAGTCACTTCAATTATCCTTATGGAAATTTGTACAACCGCTGATTTTGGTTGGATACAGCACCTAACAGTCCACTCTCAAGAGTCCATAGCCCAAAGTCTATGGAGCAATGATTTTTGACTGCTTTACAGAGGCGATTAATCGTCTCCGTACTATTGAGGTTTATTTGTGCCAACTTATTTATTATTAGGCGCAAGCTCGATTAATGCATTAATTATCATAACGTTGCTTTTTGAAGCTGCGCTAAATCAAGCGTAATTGCGATCGCTCCTCTGTGGGACAAAAAGCGCGAAAAAGCTAATTCACTGTGCGTAATACAACGCTTGCGGAACATGACTGCGAAGTTCTACGCTAGAAAACTTAAGCAGTCAGTATTTTTGACAAAAGAAAGAAGAACCACAGAGTCAGGAAAACTATATCCTAATGCCAAATACAAAGATAACCACTTTGGAAGAGAAGAAACAGGAAGAATAAAATCGGGAAAACAATAGACAGAAGGAGTTAGGAGTAAAATTTGCTCTAATTCTCTCCTTTTTAAGAGGGTTAGGGAGGATCAAGCTCATTTGCGTTAGATCAGCCCGCCGCAGGTATCGCTAAGAGCTAGATATTATGCACTTTATAGATGGATCTCGTTTAAATATAAATAAGGAATTAAAATTCTGAATTTTAAATTTTAGATGAAAAACATAACTAAAATAATTATTCTGATCCTTTCTGTGTGTCAATTATATACATAATATATGAAAAATTTGTATCAAAAGGTAGATGCACCGATGCTAAATCTAAAAACTACTCATTAAATATTTGACAAACTCTTGGATTTCTTGATTGGGAAAAGTATTAATTCCCAACACCATTTCAACTATGTAGAGCGCACCAAGCAAAAAAGTTATTAGTACCAGACAATATCTTATTAGTAAGATACTATTTACAGGTTTGAAAATTGTATCTTTTCGGTTCTGTTTTGACCTCTTTTCCTTGCCAAGTAAAAAAACTACATAAAAGCGCTTTTTATTGAATGGGGTAGAAAGCCTGATATCCACAGCATGACGCTTGCTAACCCGCTCCCTAAATACCTTTTGTAATTCTGTCAATTGGGCATCGGTAAAGGTAGCTACTACTTGAGGAGGAATGCAGGCGAAAAACTGTTGTAGAAAAGTGTCATTTTTGGACGAATATTTAGTTAAACGGTTTGTCGGCATATTGTTTTTATTGTCGGTGTAAATAGGCTTCAAAACATCGGACTCTGTTGATCATCCCAACACTTTTCATCACGCCAAGTTCTGTTAGTGTGTTCGCATTCAGATTTATCAAAAATCCAAGGAATAGATGTCGGGTAAGGCAAAGTGGAGATGGAAGCAAGTGAAGACCATAAAAAAGAGAAAATAGTAAAGCTACAACTCAATAGAATGGTTGAAAATCCTATTAAGAATATGATATTGCCTGTATTGAAAACAGGATATCTGCCTTTTTCATTTTGCAAGCGCTGTTGCGAACGACGTTCCGAACCTGCTAATAAAACTAGATAAAATCGTAGTCCGGGAATAGGAACTGAAACTCTTATATCTAAAGAATGACGAGTCAAAACTTGAGAGCCAAAACCCCTTTGTATGGCTTTGAGTTGCTCATCAGTGAAAGAGTCTGCTATTTTCGGACTAATCTTAGAAAAAAGTCGTTCAAAAATAGGATCAATATGTTCGAGACTTTTCATAATTTTGTTTGACTGGATGCGGACATTCTAACAATAACGCAATTTTATAGCTCTGCCTTTGATATTTCCACTGAAAAATTATAAATTTATAAATTATAGCAGTAACAGGGAATAGGGAACTCTTAACAGGCTTGAAAGTCTCTTGGTGTCAGTGTTTT
>NZ_JABXKM010000260.1 GCF_017115025.1 Nostoc sp. NOS(2021)
TAGGACTTACGCAAAACCACACGCTGTAGGGGCAATTCATGAATTGCCCCTACCATAAAATCACTCTTTTCGGCTATTGTTTGCGTAAGTCCTGATATCAATACTCAAAAAAACTAAGATGCTAGTAGATGGTGGTGTTCTAGCTATTTTTAGCACAGCTACAGTTGTTGTTCATCTCGTGGGAGTTGCACATGCAGCCCATGCAGTAATGAATGTGCGTTCTTCCCAAGGGGCAATTGCCTGGAGCATTTCTCTAATTACCTTCCCCTGGCTAGCTATTCCGTTGTATTGGATTTTAGGAAGAACTAAATTTCATGGATATGCTGAAACACTGCGCTCAGTCTATGCACAACACTACAAGCTTGTTCATCAGACTTATAGTGAAGTTATTAAATTTCAGGTTGCGCCACCAGATAATCTAGCCGAGTTGCAACCATTAGCGGAGGCTTTTACAGAAATTTCTTTCACATCAGGCAATGCTGCCGAATTACTGATTGATGGTCAGCAAACCTATAAAGCGATGCTGAAAAAGATTGCATCGGCGACAAATTATATTTTGTTGCAATCCTATAGTGTTAACGATGACCAATCAGGTAATGAGTTTAAAGAAGCATTGATTGCTAAAGCCAAACAAGGAGTAAGCATCTACTTTCTCTACGATGAAATTGGTTCACAGAAATTATCTCGCTCTTATATCGAGTCTCTAAAACAGCATGGAATTGCAGTGAGTGCATTTAACACCACTAAAGGTCAGGGTAATCGGTTCCAATTTAATTTTCGCAATCATCGGAAAATTCTGGTGGTGGATGGAGAAATAGCATTTGTAGGTGGACTAAATATTGGTGACGAATATTTAGGAAAAAATCCTCGCTTGAGTCCCTGGCGCGATACCCACATGATGCTCGAAGGTCCAACTGTACAAAGCCTACAAAACTCCTTTGTGCGAGATTGGTATTGGGCAACTCGAAAACTTCTCGAAGTTAACTGGCAGGTAAAAATTAATCGGGAAACTAATCAAACTGCATTCATACTTCCTACAGGGCCCGCAGATCAGCTACCAGCTTGTAAGCTTTTTTTCGTCGAACTAATTAATCAAGCTCAAACTCACCTCTGGATTGCTAGTCCATACTTTGTGCCGGACGAGGCAACATTGTCAGCCTTAAAACTGGCAGCAATGCGAGGTGTAGATGTGCGAATTATCTTACCAAATCGACCTGATCACTTATTTGTTTATTTATGTTCCTTCTCTTACTACACCGAAATGGAAACAATCGGTATCAGGTTGTATCGTTACAAAAATGGGTTTATGCACCAGAAAGTTATAGTCATTGATGAGAATCTAGCAGGGGTAGGAACTGTTAACTTAGATAATCGCTCTTTTTCCCTAAATTTTGAAGTTATGGGTTTTGTTACCGAACGTCGGTTTGTCCAAAGTGTGAAAAAGATGTTAGAGGATGATTTAGCTGTCTGTGTTGCTGTTGATCTTGATGAGTACGATAAAAAACCTTTTTGGTTCAAGTTAGCTGTGAGAGTCTCTCGATTGCTGACTCCTTTACTTTAATCGGAAAAGTTTTAAGGCTTCAGGATTTGGTGAGCGATCGCACTCGCAAATTTTAAGAAAGATCCGGGTAATAGATAGCTTTTTAAGGGGGGTTAGGGGCAGGGCTATTTCGTTCTAGACAGAAACCGCCCAGAACTGAAGTTTAGCGGCTCATAGCTAAAGTCCGTTAAAACTGACTATAACCTTTTCTTAGTCGTCTTTAGACGACTTTCGCTGTTAGACTCAGAATTCATTCTGAGGCGGACTAGATGAGGATGAAATAGCCCTGGGTTAGGGGGGATCTAAAATAAAAATTTGCCTGCCAATGAACAAGATGCGGTTATTGCTAGCCTACGCATCTACCATTTAACCTACATTCCGCACCCTCAACTGTCACAATCGGTTTTTACTGTTTTTTAGATGGAAACAAAGCTACTGAATATACATTAAAGCAGTAAAATAACTGAACATCGAAGATGCACAAGCATAATCTGCAACTACAAAAATCACAAAAACTTAGTAATTACACTATGTGACACCCCAAGGTGCGGAATGTGGGATTTAAATTTCCAGATGATTTATAAATATTCAAAAAATACTTCAGGTACTAATCGGAATTCCCCAGATTTCAAGCGAGAGATATCTATCCATAACGCTCTATGTTTATGATTTTGTGATTCTGAAAAAACTAAACTTTCCAGTTGATAAAATTTGGAATCAGCAAAATCACATTGATAAAGCTGAATAATTTCGTGACCTTGCCTACCATTAAATGTAAACAGGTTCTCTATACAACCTAGATAATTAATATTCGTTAAGTCTGCCTGAATTTCCTCTTGAAACTCCCGTTCTAAGGCGACGCGGCTGGTTTCGCCAAATTCAACACCACCGCCCAAAGCACGATAAAATCTTTCTTGCTTTACGGGGTCGTAGCCTTCAGAAAGAAATATGCGTTCACCATCCCGAATTAGCCCCAAGGCTATTACCCGAATTTCGCCTGCTTTATTCATTTTTATAACTAATTATCGTAAATAGACTGAGGACGACTTTCGCTATCCTCAATAGGCCAATCTGAATTTTCGCCACCCATGTACAATTCTTCAATGGTGACATATTCCTCACTTAGCTGTGTGAGGGCGTTGATTAAAATATCCAGAGCGATCGCATCACTGGTTCCTAAGTCAAACCAACAACGCCCCCACTGACCCTCATATTCAAACTCACCGATGTTGTGCATCAGTGCTAGCAGGCTTTTATCATACCCTTGTGCATCATAATTCATGTAGCTGATATCGAGTCCAGTGTCCTGCACCTGAAGATTCTCAGCATTAAATGCACCCAATTTACCCAGATAAAACCAGGAATTGAAAACTTCTTCTACAAACTGCTTTTCACGCGCAGAAGGATTTGTGCTGAATTTCAGCCAAATCCACATATCAAAAGGATTAATTTCGCGGAACTGAATCTCCATTTTGGTCTAATATCTCAATTACTCTTCTGAAAATAAGCATATCAAAGTAGGGCATAGGGAATGGGGCATAGGGAATAGAGAAAAAACTCAATCGCCAATGCCCAATGCCCAATGCCCAATGCCCAATGCCCAATGCCCAATGCCCAATG
>NZ_JABXKM010000006.1 GCF_017115025.1 Nostoc sp. NOS(2021)
GCAGTCACTCATGGGGGAAACCCCCTGTTCCCGCGCTGCTTCACCAAAATCTAAAATTGAATTGCCCAATGCCCTATTTCCCATTTCCCCTGTTTCATGACGCTGTAAGCATATAGGATCAGAACAGTCAGAATCGGTATTTTAAATCATCCACGGAGAGAACACTTTATGAACCTGGTTGTACTCCAGAACTGGCTGGACAATGCCTCCTTTGCCATATTATTCCTGACAATGCTGGTGTATTGGGGGGGAGCGGCTTTTCCGAATCTGCCTTATCTAGCCGCTTTGGGGACAGCTGGGATGGCGATCGCGAATTTGTGTATGGCGACTCTACTAGGGGCACGATGGATAGAAGCTGGTTACTTTCCCTTAAGTAATCTCTATGAATCTCTGTTTTTCTTAACTTGGGGAATTACCACTGTCCATCTAATTGCCGAAAATAGTAGCCGTAGCCGCTTAGTAGGAGTTGTTACAGCTCCTGTCGCAATGGCGATCGCTGCTTTTGCTACCTTGACATTACCATCCCAGATGCAAACGTCAGAACCCCTAGTACCCGCCTTAAAGTCAAATTGGCTGATGATGCATGTCAGTGTGATGATGTTGAGTTATTCGGCTTTGATGGTGGGTTCGTTATTAGCGATCGCTTTTTTAGTTGTCACTCGTGGTCAAAACATCCAACTACAAGGTAGTTCTGTCGGTACTGGTGGCTATCGCAGCAACGGCTACCGCTTGCACAAAGCATCTGAGCTAATTTCTCAACCATCAGCCCCTTCTGTCGAAAATAACGGCTTTGCTCGTTTTGAAACTAGTAGCAACGGCAACGGTAACGCTAACATCGCTGTTTTGAATTTAGTCACAACAATCCCAATCCAAAATCCAAAATCCGAAATCCAAAATTCGGAACCCCTTTCACCCCAGCGCCTTAGCCTTGCCGAAACCCTCGACAATATCAGCTATCGCATCATCGGACTAGGATTTCCCCTGCTGACAATTGGGATCATTGCCGGTGGCGTTTGGGCTAACGAAGCTTGGGGTTCCTACTGGAGTTGGGACCCTAAAGAAACTTGGGCATTAATCACTTGGTTAGTGTTCGCCGCCTACCTTCACGCCCGGATCACTCGCGGTTGGCAAGGGCGCAGTCCCGCAATTTTAGCCTCCACCGGCTTTGTTGTCGTTTGGGTTTGTTATCTAGGTGTGAATCTTTTGGGTAAAGGTTTGCATTCTTACGGTTGGTTTTTCTAAGAACCGTTTAAATAAAACTACCCCACCCTAACCCTCCCCTTGTAAAGGGGAGGGAACTGGATTTGCTGTTTCCCACCTTTCCAAGGGGGGATTAAGGGGGGTAAATCCGACTTGTGTGTACACACACCGTAGCCCCTTGGTAAGGGGAGGGTTGGGGAGGAGTAACGCGACAATTATAGGCTAATTTACCGGACATCAAATTATTACTGAATTTTTATTTGAGTAGCACTAAATCTACAAAATCATCATTTTGTTTCGGATGAACTGCTAAATCTGTGGAAAGTATAGATTTAGTGACAGGAGATTTTTATGGAAGATGGATTCGAGAGACTAAATCATGATGAAGTTGTGTCTATAGAACCAGACACTTTTAATAAATTAAATATTGCTAAAACTTTTAAAGTCCGTGATTTAATTACAGCAATTAAGGAATATATTGGAGCAGATGAGACAGATGAAGTAAATTTGTATACCCAAGGATTAAATTGTGAAGTTTTGCAGTTTAGTACTCAGGGATGGAAAAAAGGAAAAGTTAGACTTGCTTTAGAATTTTGTTCTGATGAATCTGAGTCACCACTTGATGAAATTTTTCAAAAACTCAAACAAGTGGAAAACTAATACCCAATGACCAAAAGATCCCCGACTTCGTAAAAGTTGTCGGGGATCTGATCCTCTCGACGTTTGCAAATAAAATAGGATGTGCCGAATTGCTATCAAAATTCATTTATAAAATAAAGATGTACTAATAACTGAGGACGAGTAAACTCATCATGCTAAAGTACGATCCATTAGCTTGTTTGCCCTCATCTGAGGAACTGCCAGACTCTGACGATACCCCAGTGGATAACGAATTACAAAATATAATTCCCGGTTTGCTCAAAGTTATCTTAGCGATGGTTTGGGCAGAACGCATGGATTGGTTTTTTGGTATTGATATGGGGATTTATCATGACCCAGATTTACCAGCGATAGTCCCAGATGGATTTTTGAGTTTGGGCGTAGAGCGATTTTACGATCAAAACCTCCGCCTCAGTTATGTGCTTTGGGAAGAGAAGAGAGTACCGATATTAGCGCTAGAGGTAGTGTCTCAGACATATCGCGGTGAGTACTCAACCAAGAAAGCAGAGTATGCAAGATTGGGGATTTTGTATTATGTGGTTTACAATCCATTTCGTCGCCGTAAGCCACGTTTAGAAGTTTACAAATTAGTTAATAATGTTTATGAATTTCAAGATGGTAATCCTGTTTGGCTACCAGAGATTGGTTTAGGAATTGGTATGGAACAGGGAACTTATCTAGGCATTCCGCGTGAGTGGTTGTATTGGTATAACCAACAAGGGCAAAGGTTTTTAACACCAGAAGAAGATAAAAAACTTGCTCAACAACAAACACAGCAAGCAGAGCAAGAAGCTCAACAAGCAAAACGACGTGCTGAATTCTTAGCAGAACAATTGCGATCGCTCGGCATAGATCCTGATTCTCTGTCCTGACTTCCTCTAAGGGAACTCCAACATATAAATCATCTAATCTTGTGGGGTGGGCAACATGAGCGCCCACTTCACAGGACGGGCGAGACGCCCATCCTACAATAAATATTAGGATATTTTATTACTTGAAAGTCCCTAAAAACTCGTCCACGAGTTTCAAACACTCGTTAACGGAGTTCAGAGGTGGATGAATCCAGTTCAAAGACTCGTTAACGGAGTTCAGAGGTGGATGCATCCAGTTCAAAGACTCGTTAACGGAGTTCAGAGGTGGATGAATCCAGTTCAAACACTCGTTAACGGAGTTCAGAGGTGGATGAATCCAGTTCAAAGACTCGT
>NZ_JABXKM010000165.1 GCF_017115025.1 Nostoc sp. NOS(2021)
GCGGGAAGGGGAGCAAGAGCGGATGGCGGGGTGGGGTTCCGGGTATTATGCTTAATTGCCCAGACAATCATATAAAATATATATCTGCTGGCAATACCAGAAATTTCATCCTGTAGAAAATCGGGAACGAGGTGATTTTTGCAGTGGTTCTGTAGTATTTTTGGTGCAAGTCTGTCTTAGGGATCACACGATGAAACAGCTCCTCAAACAAGTATTTAGCAGTCAAAAACACCTCATCCGGCTAATTTTACCTTTGGTGACGGTTATTTTAGCAGCCTCGCTGTTTGCCGCACCTGCTTTAGCTACAGGTGTGTATCAAATACCCAACCTCACAGCAGGGAATGACACCTGGGTTTTGGATCAAGCTGAAGTGATCAGCCGTCTGAATGAAGGTAAGATTAGCAGCGCTTTCGAGGATTTGGCAAAGCAAACAGATAAGGAAGTCAGAATTGTTACTGTTCGCCGCCTCGACTACGGTGAGACACCGGAAAGCTTCACCAAAGAACTGTTTGAAAAATGGTTTCCTACAAAAGAAGCCCAAGCTAATCAAACTTTATTGGTTATTGATACAGTTACCAATGGTACCGCCATTATTACTGGCGATCAAGTCAAGCCTTTACTCACTGACTCCATTGCCGAGAGTGTAGCTACTGAAACAGTAAGTGTGCCGTTACGCAATGGTAACAAATACAATCAGGCATTTCTAGATGCTAGCGATCGCCTTGTCGCCGTTCTCTCTGGCAAAGCCGATCCAGGCCCACCCAAAATAATTGACAATGTGCAAGTAGAAGGCACCTTCAAGAAAGCAGAAGAAACCAACCAAGGTAACGCTACTGCTTGGGTGGTAGGATTGTTAATTGCCGCCACCGTTATCCCAATGGCGACTTACTATATCTATCAGATAAATCAGCCATCATCTAATGGCTAATATGAGAGTGAGGAGTTTAAAATTTTGAGTCGTGAATTTCTAGCTTTTAACTCTTAACTTTTAACTCCTCACTCCTAACATTTAATCCTGAACATACTCTTGCCCTGTGAGTAAAGCCACCTCAGCCCGGACAAATTCTCGACCCAAATAAGCTGCATGATCTAATTGAGTTAGAGGAGGGGGCTGAGTTTCTTCAAAAATCTTCACGCAAAGTTCTTTCGCTGTCCTTGCGCTAAAAACTGTCGTGTGAGTTCGTTCTACCTTTTTTCGCGCCGGAATTACCTTCCCCGTTTCTGGATCGACAGCTAAACCGCGATCGTCAATCACATTTGTAAAATGCTTGGCATAAATTAACCCTGCGTCTCGATCCAAGTAAATAATGAAATATCCACCGGGATCAAGGTCAATATGACGTTGGGAAAGTTTATCATCAATTGCGGCTAAATTTTCAACCATCAAATCCATAAGCATTATAAAAATAAATTTTCTTTCTTCAGGGTTTTTACACTCTATATCAAGTGTAATTCCTATCTTCCTTAGTCTTATTGATATCTTTCAGATATTTTTGATTCCTTTTACTTAAAAGCAAATCAGAAATTTTGTTATAAATTATACTTTTATCATAGAACTATAGCAACCATATTAGTGCATGAATTTACTGAAGCCATAGTTATAAAAAAACTTCTCGATAGGAGTCCTGCAACAGCTAACAATGAAAACCCAGCGGCAGAAATATCGTCTCGATCGCTAAGAGTTTAATTTCACAATTTTGAAAAGAAGGAAAGTAAGCATCTGTTTGCCGAATAAAGCTGAATTATTCGGCAAACTCTGTTACGAAAGTACTTCCTTTTGCTCAAGCATTTTTCTCACTAAATGGCAACTCTGCATTAATTGCCTCAATCTCCTGCTGTTCGAGTTGATTCACTTCCTTAATATAGGGACGTATTATTTGTCCTAAACGATTATTGTAAAAGCGGTGCAGACTGTGATTGGGCATAGCGGGGAAACCACGGCGTTTTTTGTGACGCCCGCCCGCGCCAGGGTCAAAAATTTGGATGCCGTTAGCGATCGCCCACTCAATTGGCGCATAATAGCAAGCATCAAAATGTAAGCAATCTATTTCTTGAAAACTCCCCCAATAGCGTCCATAGAGTTTGTCATCTTTAAACAAACAAAAGGACATTCCTAAAGGATGAGAGTTATCTTGTTCGCTATATGCAGCAACAAACAAGACTCGATGGCGATAATCGGTGTATAGCTGCTGAAAAAATCTCTGTGTGAGATACTTGCTACCCCACCAGCCAAACTTATCACAGGTGTCTGCATAGAACTGGTGCATCAAAGGAAACAAAGACTGAGGAATTTGATCACCAGTTAGCGGTTGCAATCGTAAACCTGCTTTCTCCACAGCTTTGCGTTCCCGCTTGATATTGCGGCGCTGATTGGCGTTAAACACTTTCAAGTAGTCATCAAAAGTTTTAAAGCCAGCATTTTCCCAAACGTAGCTGTGGTGCAGCCAAGTTGTAAAGCCATGCCGTTCCAGCATCGGACGCCATTGGGGATCGACATAGAGAAAATGACACCCAGAAATTCCATTTTTGGAGCAAAAAGTGTCAATTTCATGCACCATCATCGCTGTGATTTCATCTTCATCTTCTCCTGGGGCGATTAAAAACCGATAGCCTTCAGCTGGGGTAAATGGTGTCATTCCCAGCAATTTTGGGTAATATTGGACTCCAATGCGATCGGCTAACTCTGCCCATTGGTGATCGAAAATAAATTCACCAGAACTATGTCCTTTGAGATAAAGTGGCGCAGCCGCAATCAGCGTTCGATCTCGCCACAATGTCAAGTGATTTGGCAACCAACCAGTTTTAGCCGTAGCACTCTGGGAGGTTTCGAGATTGTTCAGCCACTCCCATTCTAAAAACGGCGTTTTGAGTGGCATTGCCAAAGCATTCCAGGCATTTTGGGGTACTTCAGCGATTTTGTTCGTCCAAACGACAGAATAGCGAGGCTTAAGTTGTTCCACTATTAGGGGGACTGGGGATTGGGG
>NZ_JABXKM010000264.1 GCF_017115025.1 Nostoc sp. NOS(2021)
CCCAGGAACGAGAGGTGATCACATTTGGTTATGTCTGTCAATGCGTAAGTCCTAGCCATCAGTTTTGTGTCTGATTGCATAGATACCAGGACGAGCAGGAATGTTGGCAAATTCGCGGCTCAAAAGCTGGCATTGCTCAAAGGGTGTGAATGCGATCGCATCCAGGATTCTCTGAAGCTCAGATTTGCAATTCAGAGTCGTTTGTCGGCATGAAAGTAAGAAAAACGAAGTGGCAGGTAGGGCAATCGCTCGCTGAAAGATGGGCAGTTTTATTGCGTGATAAATAATAATTTATTTTGTAAAAGTAGCAAAATAATCTAAAATTTTACACATGACAGTGTTTATATTACTAAAATCACCATCCCGTACAAGCATTTCTTCAGGTTTCTGAATATATTTACCTGTAACTAATTCTGAAGCACAATTTTCAATAATTTGCCGAACGCTGTCTTTAGTTGATTCTAGGTGAAATTGTAAACCTAATACTCTATCTCCATAAATAAAAGCTTGATTTGCACATACTTCACTATAGGCTAGTTGTACAGCAGCCGGTGGTAAGTCAAAAGTATCACCATGCCAATGAAACACAGTGAAAGTTGCAGGTAATGAAGCAAAAACAGGATATTTTTGTGTTTCTGTTGTCACTTGAATCGGATACCAACCTATTTCTTTTTCCTGACCTTTGTAAACCTTGGAACCTAAAACATCAGCGATTAGCTGCGAACCAAGACAAATGCCAATAACTATTTTATTCTTCTTGATTGCTTCTTCAATAAAATGTTTTTCCCAAGTCAACCAAGGATACTTATCATCCTCGTAAATATTCATCGGCCCACCCATTACTATTACCCAATCTAGACCATCAACAGATGGTAAAGTGTCACCGTTATAAAACTTAGTTGCAGAGAGAATATAATCTTTCTTTGTCAACCACTGTTTAATACTAGCAAGTCCTTCAAATGGCACATGTTGTAAGTAATGAATTCTCATTCATGACTGCTCCGAACTTAGTTGCAGTGTGATTTTTTACATTAAATCATATAATAGACTTCATGTAACGCCGGATTTTGATGCAGTCTGGATTAGGATTGCCGCCACCTTTTTCGCTTGTGAAGCGGTTGACCAACTTCCTTCCATCATCGCAACCACGATCGCACCTTGCACTAAAAGAAGCAGTTGCCTAGCTAACTGTTCCGGTGATGAAACTTCTGCGGCTTGAGCTAGACTCTTGATGTAGTGGTAGATCGATTGTTGATGCTCCAATGCCACTCGATGTCCAGGATGGTCAGCATTGGCTAGTTCCACTGAAGCATTAATGAATGCACAACCTCGAAAATCTGGGCCCTCAAACCATTCCCGTAATGCATCAAATATTGCTAGTAGTTGTTGGGATGGGTTAGAAGCTCGTTGCTCAATCGTGGTTGTGAGCCATTCACACCATTGTTCATCTTGTTGTCGCAGCCACGCTTCAATCAATGCATCCTTTGACTTAAAATGATTGTAGAGCGACATTTTTGCAACGCCAGATTCCGCAACGATTCTGTCAATACCGACGTTGCGAATTCCCTCTCGGTAAAATAAGCCTGATGCTGTACTTAGGATGCGATCGTGAACAGATTTACGGGTTGTTTTCGGTTTAGTCATTTAGATCACATCCTTGAATAATCTGTAATTTTTAAATATAGCAGTTGCCAGGTAGCGGTTGACATCAGCTAATCAGAAAACACTGACACCAAGAGACTTTCAACCCTGTTCCCTGTTCCCTGTTTCCTGCTATACTTCATCAATAATACTGACAAAGATTTTTCCAATTTCACAATTGTTTAAACCTGATACTTTACTAGCTTTTTGAAGTTAGGCTGTAAACGTGTCAAATTTTTCACATTTTTGTTAGGCTTTTACGTTTCCAAAATATAGCATTCCTATTTAATCAGGACTTAGACAAGATGTGGCCAAAAATATTATTCTTGCGTAGCGATAATTCATGAATTACCACTACTTTCGTCATGTTTTGCGTAAGTCCTATTAATCTATAAAAATCTCAAGGCTCAGATACCCGACTTCTCAAAGAAGTCGGGTATCTTGTTGTTCACTAACAAGAATTGGAAATTGGAAAACACCCTTAACCATTTTTTGATTCCTTTTAAAGACCAGGGTATTTCATTCACAGATATATTGAATTGAGTTGAGTTTGCTTTATCCAGTTGCTCGAATCGATAACAGCGTTTGCGATTGCTTGTTCTATTCTTTCATTCGCCAAAACTTCGATTCTTCGATTCTTCGATTCTTTCTAAGGACTTAAGAAAAAACTATCTGTAAAGAATAAAGGGTTTATCCCAGAAGTGATTGATGAACTGCAAGCAGACCAAAGTCCCCCCGAACTCTGGAACTGCTACCGATCAAGTACTTCCACAATCCTCCAGAGACTTGTGGAGCAAGATCATCAGTTCATCAAACTATTGGTTAACTTATGGGATTTGGCTTCTTCACTAGAGCGCAAGTGCTTGGAGATCCTTTGTGCTTTAGCGATTTAGATTCCCTATAAATCAAGAATATCATACATCTGGCCAATTTACTTGCGCTGACCAATTAATTTACAAAGAGTATTCGTGGTTACAATTAGTCATCAGCTAGAGAGCCTCAAAGCTGATAATTGCGTTATTCTGTTGTTTCAAGTCGAGCAACTATCGCCGATTTATCCAACTTAAGCATCCACAATCAGGAGAGAAATTAAATTATTCATGTTCTTATATATAGTTAGAATAGTCTGTCTATTTTAATTGCAGTAAGTCTTATATATATAAGAATAAAAGTTGCTTATAATCTATACAGAACTGTCTGTTATCAAGTGATTATATCGCCACTTTACAAGATTAATTTCCGTTATTGTTATCAGATTGACTATTATTAATTAAAAAGGTTGATAGGATTTTGAAATCAAGGAACTCAAAG
>NZ_JABXKM010000016.1 GCF_017115025.1 Nostoc sp. NOS(2021)
TTTGTACTCTTTATTTGCCTTTTACGGGTTTGTACGGTGAGGTGCAAGATATGAGTCTGCATATCGCTCAACTATCACACGAATCAGATTAGTATAATTACTATCTTGATACAATGGCTGTGATTCTAAAAGAATAAGAAGCCGTTTGCCAAAAACCTCATATCTTTCGTTTGCTTTACCTATATCACTTATAAGCTGTTTTTGGCTTGTAGAATCTGCAAAAACACCTGTAGACTTCGGTAATTGAAGTTTAAGAGGTTCAAGAGCTTTCCAAACTGACTTGTATATATCACTTGCTATTTCCGAATCTGGATCAATATCATCCGATAATACTAAAATTAAATCTAAATCAGAAACATCCGGAGAAGCCTCCATTCTGCCTAGAGAACCAGCAGTAGCTATCGTGTAAATTTTAGAAGCAATTTCTGCATCTATAGTGGATAAATGCTCTCTAATAGAACTAATTAGTTTCTTCGATTCATCCCAATTTCTTTTGACTATAGTATATCGTTCAATATTAATCGAATCTATCAGCCACTCACGATTATATGGATACATAAAAACCTTAAAAAAATGAAATTTATAAATAACTTCTTCTTATGTAGCTTCAGTTTTTCAAATATCCTTAAGAAAACCAGGAATGCTTAGAGAATCCCATACTATTTTTACTACTTGAGCATTGGAAAACTTAAAGCCTAACACAGATGCTGGTTCTACTTCTTCTTTAAGAATACCTACTAAAATTCTGAGAGGGCCCATATGACTGCTAATCAAAATATGTTTAATTTGATTGTCAATCACATAATCGGTAATTTCAATAAGAAACGTAAAAATACGCCTTGCCACACTCTCATAATTCTCCCCATTTTCATGAGCATATTTTAAATCTCCACAAGCATATTCAGGTATCCAGCGATATTTTTGCCCTTCCAAAACACCCAAACTACGCTCATTTAATCTGCTATCTATAAAAATTTTTTCTACTTTAATATCGCCACTTTGAATAGCAATTTGTAGCGTCTTTTGTGCCCTTTGCAACCCTGATACAAAAGCCAAATCATACTGTTTTAAAAGTTTAGTGCCTAAATAGGAAGCTTGTTTCTCTCCATAGAAAGTTAATTCTATATCTTGAAGACCAGTAACGCGTTTATCCGCATTTATTGTACTTTCAGCATGACGTATTAAATGCAATTCTACAGAATTAGGCAGCTTAATAGGATTCTTAAGCCGCTCACGTATTTTTTCCCATTCCTGATTTTTGTCAGTTCTAAAGTTGTTTAATACCTTCCAATCACCAACTATTTGTATCAAGATTAAAACTTCCTACCGCTATAATTAATGTCTCTTAAGAAAAGAATAAGGAATTTATGCAAAAAATAATTATAACTTCATAATATGTCTCAACTTTCTACAACTATTTAGAACGTAGTTATTTATACTCAAAAATTAATTTCCCGTTTTATAATATACCAAATAATGGGAAAAATCAAAATTAACTTAATTTTCTGTTGATTAAACTAAACAAGCTACTCCACATTTAAAATTTGCTCAAAATGAAAATCAAACAAAGGCCCATGTACAACTATGCCAGCAAAAGGTCACTTCAGGCGACACTCTTAACCTAAATTTCTTAAAAAGATTTAACTGAGTAGCTCAAAACGCTTATGCTACTTAGACTTAAGCTAAAAGTTGACCTATCTACTCAATGATGGGTCAAAACGTCGTAGTCTGTGGATCGTAGGGTCTACACAGACGCGATGAAAATCAATCGGCACGGACGCGCTAAGGTTCTCACACAGTCAGAGATACAGCTAATTTTCAGCCACGGACTAGACAATAACCGCGATCGCGCTTTGTTCGGTGTCTGCCTGTTTAGTGCCTGTAGAATCCGTGAATGCTGTACCCTGCTAACTCAAGATATCTACACAACCAAGGGCAATGTCAGACCCAGGCTGATTATCAGAAAAGCAAACACTAAGGGGAAGCTGGCTACACGGTCAATCCCAGTGATTGAAGACTTGCGGCGGTTATTGAGCGAATACTACCCACTGGCAGGAGATGATTATCTGTTTCCCGGTCGCAGTCATGGACATATAAACGAAGACTCAGCCGCTAGAATTTTGAGAGAAGCTTGTCAGCAAGTAGATATTTTTGGAGTGAGTAGCCATAGCTTCAGGCGTACAGCTTTAACTCAGATGAGTAACGCTGGCATACCACTGAGAGTGATTCAGGAAATCTCAGGGCATCGGAATTTAGAACAGTTGCAGAGATATTTAGAAGTGTCTGACGATCAGGTGTTGGGAGCGGCGGCGGCGTTGTCGATGTTGTCACCTGTGGCTAGTAATAGTGTAGAACTACAAATCGACATGGGATTAAAAGCGTTTACAGTAGACCATTTAATTTCAGATTAATTCGTTCAACAGCGATCGCATTCAATCACCAAATCAAAACCCCACAGCTAGAGACGCGCTACGGGGTGAGACTTGGGAAAAACTTTTTGGTTTACCACTAAATCACAATTCCCCATAGCATGAGCTACAGGGAATCTAAGGGCTGTAAGGGCTGGTGGGAAGGGAATGGTTGTGGCTATGCGTCTATCGGGTACAAGTTTCTAAGCCTACATCACCTGTACTAGCATAAGTATAAGTCAGAGTTATTTGAGTGGCCGAAACTACGTGTCCTGATACATACCCATAGTTTGTATAACCTGCTTTCGGAAGATCAGCCCATGTAGCATTAATGAAACCATTTAAAACAGTGCCATTAAAAGTGTTGGTATATTGATAACCACCATCACTAAGATCCCATAATTCACTACCTACTTGACGTATATAGTTAACACCGCGAGTACTTCCACAATACCAAGTACCAGTTAAATCAGATGTTGTCTGAGCCTGTGCTTGATTAGAGCAAGTTAGTAGTGCTAATCCTGCCATAACAGTAGGAATGTAAAATTTCCGAAAATCCATGATTTTTTCCTTAGATAAGAGAAAGCATAAGTAGGTATATCACAGGGAGCATCCCAGTTTTTATTCTTCAATTAAGAATAAATAAGAGCGAATGATTGTGACAAAAGTCTGTTATTAACCCTCATTACGATGTATTTTTTGATTTATGCACTTAAACAAAAAATTAAATTTGAGTTGGTTTAATCTCGACAGTTAAATTTGCGTTATTCCCTCCAATACCGCCGATTATTGGTGTTTGAAGGAGGCTGGAATTTGTATTTGCATTGAAGCTGTTACTTCCAATATATGGATTATCCCAGTCAAGGTGAAAGTTATAAGTTTGTCCGTTAGAAATAGCCTGGTAATCCACATATCCTTGAGCACCCGTTGCAAATCCATCTGATTCATTTCCAAATGAAACGGGCGTAGCAATAGGAAAAATGCCCTGTTGTTCAGCAGGGATCTGTTCTGGTGGAACAGATGCCCCATTGTTCGACCATTGACCATGCTCTAGTCCCAAATCTGTTCGCTCCCAAGTCAGACCTGTTAAATTGTCAATTGTTATATTAAAAGAACGTGCAGCCATAAAGTCACCTCAAAGTATCACTAACTATAATTATCGAAATAGTAGAGTCTTTCAAGGATAATAAATTATTTTTCAGAACTTTTCAGGACATAATTAATTTACTTATGTCGGAAATATTTTCTAGTATATGAATAGCCTTTGGAGTTTAGACTAACCAGTAGGAAACGACCCCGCAGTACTGAGTTCGCAAACATAAGCTTAAATCAGAAAAATCTTTGGTAGTAAGCCGATTTATTTTTTTGTTTTCGTGGTTTTATGATCTGAAAGCTAAACTTTCCTGTTAGAGTGACAAAATAGAATCATTTACGTCACATTTTTCATTTTTTTATAAGTTTTGGTAGCAGTTGACGTGCGTTGTGGCGTAGTAGCGAGGGTTGCAGGTCGTTTGCCGCGTTCCCCGTTACAACCCCACTAATATAGTCAAAACGTGTCATTTTCTAAAAGTGACACAAAATAACAAATCCGTTTTTTCACTTTCAATCGGGTGTAATCCTTACCCCGTAATCGTTGTGGGTGACACAAACTTTTTATTTAGATAAAAATTCCAAACCTGATACAAACTAACGATTTTGTACGGATAAAACCACAATTCCCCACTGCGATCGCTGTAGGGAATCCTGGGGTTATTCGGTTTGTGGCGAGGGCGGGTTCTAGAGTGTGTCGGAAGGTTGGGAGCGGTCGGGGTGGCGGGTGGGAGCGATCGCAAATTGGATGAGTTGAATTGGGGATTAGTTTTTAAAAAGCGACCATAAAAAACTTCCAAGGTGGGAGCTGCTCATAGGCAATTATTTTGTTTCAGATTCTCTAAGAGCAAAACAACCGATTAGAACATAACCAATTATTGAATCAGTCCTACACATTTATAGCCGCCTGGAACTGTAACACAACTGCGTCCTGTCGCGTCACAACTGTTGCAATTTTTCAAAGGCGGAGGGGGAACGACCAGACAGGTTTGCTTCGGGTTCGCAGATGTGTTAAACACATTGCAGTTGGAAGTGTTTGGCACACAAGCTACGATGTTGGTGTTCTGGTATAGCAATTCTATACCCTGAAAAAAAGTCCCTACTCTTGGCTCTATTACAGCACTCGCGTCTGTTATTAAGTTGACTGTGGTGGGGCAAGTGATCTGGTATACCTGCCTACTCATTCCCGAAACACAGTAGGGTTGTGAAATATTACATGCAAGAGGTGGGATCTGCGCGGTCGTTGGAAAAACTGTGGCAAACGTGGCAAATAAGATGATTAGCACTGCCAGAACTGGAAATATCTTCTTTAGTAATCGGTAAGTAACAGGCGGTTTCCACATAAACTTATTCAGAAATGCTGTAACAATAAGATGAAATTAAGTATAAAATGCAAGTAATGTAAATGCAATATCCAAATTTAAGGTTTTACTAACCCTTATTACGATGTATTTTCTAATTTATGCACATGAACAAAAAATTAAATAGATGATGTAGAGCGATCGCACCTCGCCACCGATGCAAAAGCTCACAGCTATAAGAAACGCTACGCGGTAGTTAAATTATTTAATCGCTAGTACAACATAACCATCTTCTAAACCCCAACCTGTAAGCAAATAAATCACTTCTTTATTAGTTTGTCTACCTGTGGGTGTTAGTTTATTGCTAGGGTCAACTTCTATAAAAGTCAGGATATCGCCTACTTGATAATTGCGGTCGTTTTTGCGTAGTTCAAAAGTCTTACGACCATCAATGACATCTTGGTAGAAGGGCATCCAAGTTTTTAAATTATGCGTGGCCATTGGTTTTGTAGTTGTTTGGGATTTGTTATTTTGGGGTGAAATGTCGGGAAATACCTTTTCCCGACATCAGGGTTAAACCTTGCTCAACCTCTTGCCAGAGGTAGTTTCTGAGGCTTTGAAGGGTTTGCAAAACCTGTGGTTAGTTTTCTTCAGCGTCAGTCAGCTTGATAAAGTCTCTAATTGTTCCCTTACCTCTGTTCTGATGAAAGGTGTAACCCTTTTCAAGGTTGTAATCAATCGCGTTTAATCTGCCTTCATCTGACTTGAGATAACTTTCTACAATTTCAGTGCTGCAACCCGTTAAATCTTTGAGAGTTTTTGTATTAATAGCCCAATGATATTTGAATTCAGCTTGCTGTTCGTTGTAGAGTTTTATCGCATCAACAGCCCTACGCATTTTCTCAACTCCCCCATGTCTGACTTTGGAATTAAATAAGTCTTTGTTACTCCACTGGGAAAGACTTTTAATTTTTAATTGAGCTTTCATATTTGCTAGATTTTCTTCGGATACTTCTATATCTGGTTTGTGTTGCACAACCATGACTTGATTGACTAATTTACCCTGTTCAAATTCCTTACCAATTTTCGCTAGTCGTATCAACTCATCCATTCTGCTAGGGCGGTCGGGAAAAGGTAAAAATTCTGTGTCGTCTAGATGGTTTTGAGAATCTAATGTCATTGATACTCGCGGTTGCACTATAACGGCTTCTGTAGCTTCTATCATTTCTTCCTTCAATCGCTCTATCAAAATACCTTTACCCAATGGTTGACCCTCTTCATCAGTGACTTGATAATCTTCATAATTAGTTGCTGTAGCCTCGCTGACGTGTCCTAGATTTTGAGTCATAAATTGGTTTGTGGATTGTTTAATAGGACAGAAAAAATGAATTGCTATAGCGCCGTAAACCGCACGAAGATTTTTTGCAGATAAAGTACTTTCACCCGATGGCGGTTTGATAATTTCCGAGAAAGACTCCTTTACTTTGGAGTTTATTTTGTTGTTTGTAGCACTATCAACTTCCAGTAGAGAATGAGTGGTTAACAATTTAACTTCAGGTATTCTTCGTAGTCTTGCCAGAGCGTTAACCACCTTATAACTTTCTACCAGAGTGTATGTAGGGTAGGTTTTTGGTTGATCACTTTTGGTTTTAACCTGTCCAGTGAATTCCACTTGATATTGATTTAACTGTTTAAATTCTGCTGTAACGAGTATTTCAGCAGGTCGTCTACCCGTAGCAGCGATTAAACCTGCTGCAAGTTCTCTATAATCTCTTGATTGTAGTAACTCATCAATTTTCGCAAGGTATTTATCAATTGAGGCTATTTGCTCTAAGTTCCCGCGCTGTGCTTCCTTTTTAGCGTTAGTGGGAGCCATTCTTTCTTGATGAAAACCTTGGTGGTAATTCATAAAAAGCAAAGCGTAATGCTGTTGTACATTGCCTTGTGTTGTGGCTTGCGGATAGGTATCTGTTTCTGGTATTTGCCCTTTTTTAGATTTATAGTCGCACCACGCTGTAATAGCTTTACGCATTTGCGACATATAACTAGCAGCAGAATTTTGCCAGCCTACACCTGTATTTACTCGCGTTTCTGTTTTGAATCTGGCGCTAGATTTTTCCTGACAAATAGTTTCAAATTCTGCTTTTTTGGCTAGGCAGTACTTTTCAATCGCATCTTTACCAGATTCATTTCGTAATCCCTGTAAAAACTTAACCGTCCAGTCTTTCAACCAAACTGTGCGGATATTACTTTCTACGAATTGGGTGTAATCAACTTTTACCATTTTGTGCTTGTAGTTAACTTTGTCTATATTAACCTGTCTAAAATAGAAAGTCAAGAGGTATAGACAAAGTTGTTTATAGAGCTTAAGTTTTAGTTAAAGTTAGATATATAGCTAGTTATTTTTATTGTTTCTCAGACTCAAAATCACCCACCTTAGCCACCCACCCATGCTGTAGCAAGGCTTTCAGAGTTAGCACAGTAGACGCACCCACCTAATTTACAATTTACCCACCTCGCACCCACACAAAACCCCTATTTTCTAGGCGCTTGAAAGTTTCTAACTACCTTATATCAAAGCTTTGAGCCATTTTTGATAACAATTCTCATAGATTTTATTGAGAATAGAGTGATTTTATTGAGAATTTTATGAGTTTTTATCAGAATTTTCTTTAATCCAAGCACTCATAAGATTTTCTAAAACTTGACTCAGTTCTACTGCTGCTTCTAAGGTTGTGGATGTTGGGGCGACTGTAGGGAAAACTGTTAATGATTTAACTCAAATCGTTACCCCAGGTGGATACAGCAAAGGTTTTCAATCATCGACACTTAGCCACAAAACAGATATTTATAACGGGTTAAATTTCCCCGAACAAGACTTTTCGGGGATGATTCCATCTGATTTAATGAACCCTCAGATTGAATTGCAAGCTACTGAAGAACAATTAACTAAAGGCTTACAAACCTATGCCGGGGGCGTTCGCGCACAACAACTTTTACAAGCTAGCTTCGGATACATCGAAGAAATTGGTAAAACTGCTCAACGATACCACAAGTCTAAAATAGCTGCAATTAAGTCAGCCACTTTAGGAGTCAAAGCACAATCAGAAATTGTCGGTTTTGACATTGCTAATGTTGAACTCGATATCAACCGTGAGAAGCTTGCACAGTCTGATCAGAAGTTGGTACAAGCCAAAATTACTACAACTCATTTTAAAAATGAGACTGAACAGTTACGACTGTTTTATGAGGCTACCGAGCGTAAAAAAGAAATCCAAATAAGGGTACTTGATTCACAATCACAAGACGTAATGCAAAAATATTTATCTAAATCGATGCAAGGTGGTATTTGATGAATAAATTACTATTCCTGGGTTTGCCGGGAATAGTTAGCATATTTTTGCTAGCTAATTCCAATCAGACGTTAAATGATTTGGGTAAGGTAGGTGTAGGCGCTACAGGAATGTCCCTGATTAGTTTATCGCTCGGTAGCAATAAAAAAGAGTTTGAGATTGAAAAGTTGAAAGCTGACCTTGAACTCTCAAATAATACTCTTAAAAAATGCCAAACCACTGTAACCAGTAAACCAAAAAGTTTTTCTCCAGAGAGCGATCGCTAAATACTTTGTAGCCTAAGATACTTTTTGACACTCGAACTTTAATCAGCAGACATAGCATAGATAAAGATTACTTATAACTAGCTGATTCCCAAATTATTGGTGCTAACCTGATGGAAGATGAATGCCTTCAACTACTTGATATTTGCGCTCAAGAGATTGAGATAAAAAGGCTAACATCTGTTTAAGTGTGAAAAGCGTGCGATAAATTAATCGGCTACCTTTCCTTTTCCGACTTATTCTGAGCCAGAGGAGGTTCACCCAAATATTCACTAAAAGAAAAGATATACCAACGAATAGTAATCTTAATGCTGGATTTTTATTATTTGTTCTAACTCGACAAATATTTTTAAGCCGATAACTACTTTCGATGCCAAATCTTTTTCGATAATCTTGATATATATAATCTAAATTTGTTTTGATTTTATAAGTAACATAAGCGAAGTATTGCACCCCATATTTTTTCCGCTTCCCCTTTCTATATTTACAGACAATCCATAAGTCAAATGTGACTAAATCCTCTTTATCTCTTGTAATGGTATGGGTAGTTTTATAACTTTTTCTTCCCTTCAAAAATTGTTTAATTCCTCCCTTCTTTCCTGTCTTGATAGCAGGCATCATAAATGGAATGTCTAATGCTTGCAACCATCTGATTACAGGAGTATTAAAAAATCCTCTATCTAAATAGAGTTTTTTTACATTTATTTCAAGAGATTCAAGTTCTGCCAATAAATAAGTAATTATCGCTACACTAGTATCTAGCCGGCGAACACCTCTGACAGCTAGAGTTACACGCTTATTTTTGTTAATAACATATAAGGTTGCATAGGCATAAAATGAATGAGTACCAGATTTAGCTTCACTTTTATATATGTATGGTAATTCTAAGAGTGTTGGCTTACCATAATAACAAATTAAATTTAAATCAATCGCTATTTTTAAACAAGTTTTTTTTAATCCTAGAGGAATTCGACTTTTCAACGCTTGATTTATTTGCGCCTCTAATTCCTCAAAATTGTTGATTTTATTGAGATGATATCTAATATCATTGGCTGTGGGAACGTTCTTTAATAATTTGGCTGTATTCTCAATACTATCTCCACTGCTGGCAGCAGAAGTCAGAATCTCAAACAAAGTTTGCTGGTTACATACGCCCTGAGTTTCAATGGAGAAATTTTCTAGTAAACACTCAATAACCTCTTCAAGGGTTTCTGAGGCGGTTATTGCCAGTTCTTCTGACAATTTTTTTAGCCAATATCCTACACACTACTTTTATCATTTCATTTTTTGAAGCTTTTCAGAGTAGCATAAGCATTGCTTATATAATTAGTAGTCTATAGCACTTTAGTATACTTAGCTATGATTAGCGATCGCTCTCTGGAGAAAAACTTTTTGGTTTACTGTTAATGGTTATGCCTTATTAGTTTGTTCTGGCATAACTCCGATGAGCGCGAATTCTATCTGTTCCAAGGCTTTATCAACCGCGTCTAACTGCTTACGATTCTCCCACTCCCGATAAGCCTCCGTGACAAGAGGATCGGTTCCTAACCCTGTGCTACTGCCTACCCTGCCTATGTGTTGGTGACAGGTGTACTCTGGATTGTTACCGCGCTTCACAATCCCTTTTAGCCTAGCTTTTGGGTTCCTCTTGAAAATTGGCTCATTCGCTTGCCATTTTGCATACACATACCAATAAATTTCACCACCTTTTTTATACTGCTTACGCACCTCATATTGATGAATCCATACCCCAGGTTCAGATATTGGTGCATTGACTAGCTGCTGTCTGATTTCCTTTAGTTGGTGAAGCTTCTCTATGATTTGGTCAATGCGTTCGCCATTAGGCGTGCCGAAGGTATCGCTCATGGCACTTACAAGAGTTATGCTTATTCAAAATTTTAAGGCATAACTTCTATGCCCCGCCGCCGCGTCTCCTAAGCAAGCGATCGCTCCCAATTGCCAGCGCGGTTATCCGGCGTGTTCCCGTCGCCTCATCCCTATCCTTTGGCTTCTATCAAAATTCCCCACCTTTGTATTACAAATATACTACAAAAGCCGCATTTTGCTTAATGCGAATTTTTTAGGCTAGTTGCCAATCACCCCCCCCCTAAATATATACTGAATACTTAAATTCAAGAGGGGAGGTGCGGCAAATCGTATACATTACTGGCTTTTTATACTTAGATAGCTTCACCCGAAAAAATCAGACCTTTGTAGTACGTTGGGCATTGGGGGAGGAGAAGCGCGATCGCACTTCTCCTCCCCCAATGCCCTACACCAAACATCGGGTAACATTCCACAGTCAACACTCTACACACCCCTAGAATCCCAAAATTAACCCCACTTACAGCACGAGTGGGGAAGGGGATTGGGGAGGAGGGGAGGGGCGATCGCTGTAGGGAATCATCGGGTTATTCGGTTTATGGCGGAGAGTGGGGGTTAGATGGATTAAATCTTACCCTAGCTCTGATAGCGCCACTTTGTTTCAAACCTTATTGCTGATCACGCAAGTCCGCTTGTCAATAGGCTTTGAGATGCGCTAACCCTGGTTATAGGCTTTCAATCCCTTCATAAACGCACCAAATGCAGGCATCAGGGCTTTAAAAAAATCTTTGTCCTGATTAGTGATAAGTACTTCGCTGAACATTTTCAGTCCTATCCCAAATTCAACAGCCTTGTCCTCGTCTTTAAATAGCTTTTTAGTTTTTACCAATTCAATTATGTGAAAGACATCATCGTGGTTTTCAAATTCAAATTCAACGGTTTTATTTGCTGGGCTTCCGTCTTTTAATGCTAATTCGGCTAGCTGGATCTTATATAAATTATTCTTTTTGGTGCTCATTTCTATGCGTTATTATGGTTTCCATTAATTCCACTTCTCATTAGAGAAGCGATACCCTCATATTTAAACCCTTATGGTGCCTAATGTCCAGATGCAATTTGCGACGGGGTCGCTAAGTAAAGAAATTTTTACCTTTACAAGGAAATATAAAAACCCTGAAATCGGCGGCGGCGTTGTCGATGTTGTCTCCAGTTGTGGGAGATGTCGGGAAATATTTCTTAAACGACATCACACAAATTGCACCTAGAGTATTGCATTCAGCCCAATAACGCCGTTTTAGTTTCTCCCTGCCTTAAAGCCTTCACCACCAAGAAACTCTTCATTTATTAGCAACAGAATTTTATCTGTGTCCTTGCCCTTATTGGCATAGCTGGCAGGGTTACTGGGATCTTTCTTGTTCTCCATGCCAAACTTAGCATTATGGCTGATTATTTCATCCTTATGTTGCTCAATCCAATCCCTTACCAGCAAACCGTTACAGCCCGATAACTCTCTGAGTGCTTGGTTGGTAATAGCCAAGCGATCGCCATCCCCAGTCGCCACAGTGTCATTGTAGAGAGCGATCGCTTGATAAGACCTGCGAATCTTTTCTTGTGCGGCCAAGGGTGCTTTACTTCCCCACACCTCAACATCAGTCTTGGCTTCCCAGTCAATCTCTTCTTTTGGTGGTAAGACTTTGGCTAGATTGGCAGTGGCACTTGCTACGGGTATGCTCAATGCTCCCTCTTGGGTTAACCTTTTCACCACTTCAACAACTTTCTTTTCTAGCCAAGATTCTAATTCTGTAACGTTGAGACTAATTTGCTGGGGTTGTTGTACAGTGGACTCCATTAATTTTTTATCCTCTTGCAATTGGTTATGGCTTGTTTCTAACTTGTTATTTACTTCCTGCAACTCCTTAATTTGTGCCGACAACTCCGCAACTTGCTGGCTGTGACTTTCTTCTAAATTGTTATTTATTTCTTGTAACTGCTTAATTTGTGCCGACAACTCTACAACTTTCTGCTGTGCTGACTCTAATTGCGTGGCAGTATCTAAACGGTTGTTATACGACTGAATCAACTCGCTGACTACTGACTGATGGTTAGGTAATTCTAATTGCTCTTGCACGTAGCGAATAGCTGCTAAATCCGAAGAATTAACCCGAACATTGGCGAGTTTTTCCCTTGGCAGATCACCGGGGAAGGGTACAGGTTTGGTGGTGTAATAATCTGAATAACCAAGCGTAGTGATAATGTGTTTTAAATCTCTATCGCTGATTTTTTCGCCTGGGGTAACATGACCGAGAAAGGAAGCAGCGAAGTACATTTTCGCCCCTACTGACCCCCTGCAATCCCTCTCGGTGACAAGACTTGCACAAGCAGCACGTAATGCTGTACAGTCATTCTGCTCTTGACCGTGACGGAAGTTTAAAAGCGGTTCATTAGTGTCCTTGCTTCCAAAATACTTTTGAACCACCCGACGCAATGAATTACCGCGTTTGTCTTCAATAGCCTTATTTTGTGCTGCTACATCACCGGGAAACTGGCTAGAGACTTCTTTGATTAATTCCTTAAGGCTGGCATCTTTCCGTAAGTAAGCCAAGCACTCAATGATGTATGAAGCAGCGAACAGAGTAGAAATTTTAAAAACTGGCTTCTCAGCACGTTTTTTACCTTGACCTTCAAACCATGCTTGATAAGATTCACCATCTACTGCGGTAAACTTTCCTCTGGCTAAAATCTCATGAGTCCGGCGGCCAGTAGCAGCTATCAAACCCACAGCTAACTCGTGAATATCAACGCTTGCTAGGAGTTTCTCTGTAACTTCTAAATACACATCTGGATCAATCTCAACGCCTTTGTTGCCATCTTCATCGGCATTAGTTAGGCGATCGCTTACCCTCGTAGTTTCGTTTCTTTCTTTCCACTCTTGCTCATTCAGACCACAGAGTAATAAGACATAGTGCTTTAGCTGGTTCCCGGTAACATTGCCCTCAGCATCATGTTTAGGTACTAGTTCAGCGTTTTTACCTTGTTCTAATGGCAGCGACTTAAATTTCTTATAGAAGCCGGCCCGACTCAACACAGTGCCTAAACTATCGACACTGTAGCTGGTATTGTCCTTTATCCACTGGTTGAACTGCTCACAGCATGGCTTGATTTCTTCGAGGCTTTGCAAATCCTTGGTGGCTTGAAATAGTTGCTCGACCCGATCCTGAACTACCTTTGACATTTCACTCCTCCCTTGTATTCCCAAGTTGTTATAACTATAAGCAACCTGTTATCTAGTGTCAAGATAGTTATATAACTTGTTTAATATATGTCGAGTTTTGAAGTTTTATTAACAGGTAGACAGAAGCAAAAGAAAAGCGGGCTACAAAGTGAGCAACTAAAAAAGAACAATTTTGTAAAAATATATACCTTTAGACTCTGCTAACGTTCAACAGCCAGTACTCTTCTATTTAGGTCTTGCCGTTTCCAAGGATCAGTTTCTACCTCCCGCAGCGATCGCACGGTGATTGGATGAATCCTCAATTGCGATGTAGAGTCACCGTCCACAGAAGTGATGTTAATCAAATCCAGTAATTCTTGTGGACTTATCGCAGGATTAGAGCGGATACAGTCCATCAAAGATCCTGCAAAATTTCGTTGACGCTGCTGCCAGTCATGGGGGTATGCTCGGTCTAGAAACCATTCCCATTTTGATGTATCGGACAGCATATATTCGGCAATCTCTAACTCAGATTCCGCCTCCACGACGATAAAAGATGAGTCATACACACCTTCATCGATTACGCAGGTAGTCAAAAATAACATAGCATCACAGAACCCTAAATTCTATTTAAGTTACACGCGATCGCTGCCATTCGGATTTCAACTCAGACCGCAAGCTGTAGTGTGATGATATCAAAATCGCTATCGGTTGCTTTAAAGAACATCAAAAGTCAGTCAGATTAGGGATTTGCGCTTTTCTTAGTGCCATTAAACCTTCATTATTTGTAAGCTAACCCCTAGATTTATGCGTCGGCTTTGTCAAAGCGGGATGCACTCTGACTCTGATTTTTTCCCCAAATTGGGAATTAATTATTTTCTAAAACAAGGCATCACTGTGCCAACAATACTAAATATCCGCGCCCGTTAATGGTGCGGGGTGTGCGATGTCCCAGACGAATAGCTCTCAAACTTTCCCGATATCGGGAAAAATCAAATTGGGGGAGCGATCGCAGCAGTCAGTTTTTGATGCTCCACACTTCTGACGTACTGCGCGGCATCTGTCCCAGCTTCTGCCAAAATCGTAAAAAGCGCTGGGGAGTCTGGGGAAGATTTAGATAAATCAACCCAGATTGCAAAATTAGATTTTTACCTAGTATTAATTGCAGACTCTTTCCCAAAATGGCTTCTTGCACTGGATTATTCGGTCATTCAGTTCATTATTTTTTTGTGTGAGGTTTTCATTTCTAGCTTTTAATTTCTCAAACTGAGAACGTTCTTTTTTGAAATTATCAAAGTTTTTTGCAACAGCCTTTAGTTGTCTATTTTCTTCTTGTAGTTGTGCATTCTCAATCCTTAAACGCTCAACCTCTTCGGTATTGAGAACACGTTGGCGAAGCGTGTTTACACCTGCGCTGATACCTATAAATAAGAAAATAATTATAAATATTATAGGTATACCTTTTAAAAAAAGCTTTGCTGTTTCCTCAAATTGCTTTTCCTCTCTTTTAGTTCGCAGTAGATTATCAGCTATATTTTTTTGAATGCTATTTACCTCTGTGAAGATTACCTCATATATTGCATCAGCAGACATTTGCTTGACCTTAGCCAACTCAACTACAAACTCATGCAATAGTTTAAAGTATTCTTTGTTGGTGTTGGCAGAGCGACCGCCACTGTCCTCTATTGTCTTGGTTAAATTATTCATCTCAATTATTCGGGGCATGAATTTATATCTTTGGTCACTATTAATGTAAGTTTCTGGATAAAGAAGGCTTTTGTGAATAACTCTGTATCTAAGAGCAATGATGAAAACAGCCTGATTGATAGTGCCTGGTGATATGCTTTCTATTTGCTGCATAATTTGATAAAGTTTATTTGAGTTTATAAGCTACAAATCAACCCAGCTAAAGTTTCCGACGCTCTGCTGGGTTGATTGATTTACGGATATTTTACAATGAGCCGTGATTGATAAGGAAAATCGACCTGCTTACTTTGATATGGTCAAGGTTGCAGTAGGGTATTCCTTTGGCGCAATGAGTTTGCAAAATGGAGATTCTAGCAATGAAGATGAAGACGATACCAAACAGCCTGATGAAGAGGGCTGAAGCATTGAGCCGAAATGCCCTATCGGTTGCTTCAAAGGACAAGCTTACTTCGTAGATTTTTAATTTACTATGCTGGTTGGGAGTTTAACCCCCAGGCAAGTGATTGGCATTCGCCTCGATGGGGTAAACCCTATCATCCCCCGATATCAAATGCTTTTAGCGAAATAACGATTTCGTTCTTTGTTTAAATCGTTTTTTCTTGCTATAACGAAATCGTACTTGAATAAAGAACGAAAAAACGATATAAATAAATCGCTCTTGGGCGAAAGGACGAAAACACGATGACCGTATTAGTGGGTGTCATTTCCCAAAAAGGCGGCGTTTCAAAAAGCACTTTAGCTAGATTAATTGCCCGTGAGTATGCTGCTGCTGGCTGGGATGTAAAGATTGCCGACCTAGATATTTCTCAAGGCACGAGTACTGATTGGAAACAGCGTCGGGAAGTAAATAATATCCAACCACAAATTGCAGTTGAACAATTCCGCACCGTAGCTCAAGCACTTAAACACGCTGATGTTTATGACATCGTGATTTTGGACGGCGCACCGCATTCGACGCAAAGCAGTCTAGAGATTGCCCGTGCAAGTGATTTAGTAGTTCTGCCCACAGGCTTATCGCTGGATGATCTCAAACCGTCTGTGCTGTTGGCGCATGAATTGGTAAACGCCAAAATCGCTACGGATAAAATTATTTTTGTTTTATGTCGAGTTGGCGATCGGGAGAATGAGATTGAAGAAGCCCGATCGTATATTCGTAAGGCTGGTTATGACACAGTGGCTGGCTCAATCCCTGAAAAAACTGCTTACCGTCAGGCAAGTGATAATGGTCGCGCTCTTTCCGAAGTTACGTTTCCTACCTTGAAGCAACGTGCGGAACAAGTAGTACAAGGAATTATTGATCTGTTGAGTGAGCAAGAGGAATGATATGTCAACTAAACCACCTCCACCACCACGAAAAGCAAGCAAAGGTGAACCCCCTAGTATTAAGGAAACAAAAGATAACTTGGAGAAGCCCGATCCAGGTGAAATTTCCAACCTGAATTTTAAAGTACCTGCCGAGTTTAAAAAGGATTTTAAGATTGCGGCTGCTACTTACGGTTGTACCCAAGTCGAGCTATTGCAACGGATTTTTAAATACTGGACAGATAATCATGGCTAGTAAAGATTCGTCATTTAGCGAAAGGACGAAAAGACGATTTCTTGCTTTCTTCTTTTAGCGATTTCTGATTTCATAGTTTTCAACACAAGATATACTGACAAAGCATGTTTTGTCAGAAACTCGGCTGAATCGGTTTCACAGGGCAATGGAGATATATTTTGGGTAGAGTTTACGAATACTTTCTGGGGCAGTTTGCTAATAGGTATTGAGCCGAGATACGTATCTCGGCTCAATACCCCTTTGACCCCGTTAACCGACAACACCAATGGAGATAATACTCCCCCTCGACCTAGCTCAACTTCTTGTAAGAACACGATGAATAAATCTAAAATGCAAATTATTCTAGCCAGCGTGATTTGCAATAGTTGTCAATCTCTTCGTCTGTTGTCAGCTTGCTAGTTAAATTTCCACTCCGCACGAATAAACAGCGTTGCATTTTCTCACCCTTGGTTTTTACCTCAACGAATACTCGACGAGGTGAAGGTTTTACGGTGATGCGACATACATCTCTGCGCTCGACTTCATGGAAGGTGATATCGATTAAAGTTGCTAAATCTTTTCCTAGTTTCGGTAGTAATAAATCGTTGACGAGAAATAGCTGATATGCGTCACGTTTATTTGATTTGCTGAAGGTTTGATAGTCTAATTCGAGTCCGATAAATTCTTTGTCGTCGGTGACTCCTATTAATAATGTTCCACCTTTTTCGGTGTTGAGGAAAGATGCAACTGTTTTGAGAATGACTTGCTCCATTTCAGGATTTCTTTGGTTTTTATCCACATCCCAACGAGCGGTAGATTTAAATTCTAACGTGGAGCTTTCGTCTTGGGTGGTGATGAGTTCCACAATTTCCGCGTCACCTGTTAGGGGTGCAAAGTCTTGATATGCTGTTAATGCGTCTTGTTTAACTTGTTCGGGAACGATGGGGAATGTAGTAAGGATGTATGCAAATTCTGCTTCGGTTAAACCGTAGAGGTGAGCTATGATTCCGTCGAGTTCTGCGCGGAGTTTGGCTCTTTCGCTTCCGTCGGTGATTCCGTTAGTGTGGGAACCGAGTCCAACTTCTTGTGCTAGTTCGTCAAATTCTGGCGTGGTGCAAATGAGTTTGGCTGCACGTTCGACGATTTCATTGAAGTATTTATCACCTTCTGTTAAACGTAGGATAGGTAATTGGTAAACGTAAAAAAAATTCACATTAGCTGTTACTCTCAGACGTAGTAAATAATCTAAAACAAAGCTATTCCAAACTCCGCCAAGATAAAGCATTACATCATAGTTAATCTGACGATTCCCTTTATCGTCATATGTACGAACAGATTGAAAACTTTCTGAGTGAAATTTTTGAGGAATGATTGCTGAAATCATTGTTCTCTCATTTGTACTACTTGCTATCTTGCGAAACCCAAGCCTGTAATCCTGGTAGTCAACTTTTTGTCCTTTATCTTGTTTTCTTCCAAGTACAGCTGCTCTTCCTTCTTTTTCAACAATCCAGTAGCGCGGTTTTTCAAACTGATGGTTAAATTGGTGAATCATTTTGCCTTCATATAAAGGCATCATTCCAGGTTGGCCATCTTTGCAAAAGAGATAGCTATCATTGGTCATGTGAAATTCGCTTTGTAAATTAATATTCCAAGAGTTATTTAGCTTTTGGCCTAAAAGTGGGTATTTAGAAACTTTTTCTGCTATTAATAAATCATAATTATTCGCAAATTCAACTATTCCTAAACTATCAGGTGATATTTTCCGCACCATATCAATAGTAATTGACAAACTATCATTACTTGGAAATCTTTGAAGTTCTTGCACATCATGACGCATAAAAGCAGATGGAAATTCTATTGTTTTTCCACCTTTTAAAAATGTAAGGACAACAAACTTAAAACGACTATCAACTTCTTCAAAAATTGTTTTTCGATTTTCAAAGCAGAATAAACCTGTAATATTTGTTTGATTAAACAACATTTCTCGTAGTTGTTTAGCACCTAAGTCAGTATAAATACCACTAGGAATTACAATTCCACACTCACCATTTGGACGCAAAAGGTTAAAGCACTGTTCGAGAAATAATTTGTAGAGATTAATGTCGGTTCCTGCTTTCTTGCCATTTACAACGGAAATCTGATTTTTGTACTGTTCAGATGAACGAAAATAAGCACTTACATGAGGATATTGGCTTTGATAGTCCAACCAAGCTTCTGCAACTTCAGGGTTTTCCAAAAGTCTTTTCTGTTCTTTTTCAAAAACTTTAATATCCATCTTATTCTTCGTCACCAATTCATTATGCTGTGCGAAGAATTCTTTTGCTTGAGGCTTGAAAATTTCCCAAGGGGGATTAGTAATAATCGCATCAAACCCACCTATTTCTAAAACCTTATCAAAATGATAACCCCAGTGAAAAGGCTTCAACGGAGCAATATCATCAACATTTAAAACCCGCTTCTTTGGTTTACCGGGTAACGATAAATATCATCAATCGCTTTTAATAGTTCGTCAGTTACAAATAAAGTACCCTTCATCTCCTGTGTATAACTTTTCAATCGTTCGTAACTACGGAATCTCGCACCCGATGGTCTACCTAATTGACCACCCATATTTTTTTCTTCCTCAGCCAGTAATTCCGCACCTTTTTTAACTAAATTGTGATGCTGTTTATCTTTAGCTATTGCTAGTGTATATTCATCACAAGATGCCATTTTTAACACAGCTATTTGAGATTGGGTAACACTATTGCCATTGCGATCAACATAAATTAAAGAATCATTCCCTTCAGTGGTTTTCATATACATTAATACTCCCTCTGGTTGCACTATTTGAGGTATATGTTCACGAGTAGAATAAACCACATTGGGCATCTCTTCAATGGTTTTTTTTAGCCCAGGATTATTATCAGTTGCCTTTTTCCAAATTTGAAATGCTTCCGATGTTAAGTCAACTTCTGTATCTTCATCTCCATCTAAAATACCCGATTTTTCATTATACAAATCCCAAATTACTTGTGCATCATCATCCTCAAAAAATGCCTCATCAGTTCCCACAACTTCGGCATTTTCTTGTAATCTTTGCTTAAGTCTTCCCCGCAAATTAATAATCCGTTCCACACCTTCAGCAGGAAGAAAAGAATAACAGAGAATTTCTTGAGCATTTTGTCCAATTCGATCAACCCGTCCAGCCCTTTGAATTAATCGAATAATCGCCCAAGGTAAATCCCAATTGACGATAATTGCACAATCTTGTAAATTATGACCTTCACTTAAAATATCTGTAGCGATTAATATACGTAATTCATCTGTTGACGATACCCTATGTCGCTGATTATTACTCACAGGACTAAATTTTCCCGTCAGTTCCGTAGGATATTGTGATCGCCCCGTTACTCCTGCTACCTTGGTAATATTTTTTGCCTGTAAGTTATCTGTTATGTAGCGTACCGAATCTGCAAATTGTGTAAAAATTAATACCTTTTCATTAGGATGAGTTTTTGTTAGCAGATTTATTAGGGCTATCAATTTTTCATCTGCTTGAGAATTCCATTTACCAATATTTTGTAATATATTAATTAGTGCTTTCGCATCGGCTAATAAATCTTTTTTTAGTTTTTTAATATCAAATAATGACGAACGCAACCACTTAAAACGACGTTGATATCGGGTAGTATATTCCTGATAAATTGACTCTGCTTGTTGTCTAAAAACTTTTTCTGTTGACCCCATCCCTGCTGGGGAGGTGAGAATTTCTTCTCCGACTTTTTCTCCCTTCTCTGCTTGTGGAGAATGGGGTAAGGAGGTGAGGTCATCTTCTTCTATTTCTATATCAAATAAACTTGCTATAACCGAATCAGCATCCTCATCATTATTCCTCGTATCTAATAATTCTGCATCTTGAGTACCAATAGGGATATCAAGCTCGTTTTCTAAAGCATATAAATAAATAAAATTCCGTAAAATGTGACGTTCAATTGATTGAATAAAAGCAGAACCACTACTTTCTAAGCGTTTAAATAAATTAGTGCGAGAAAAACCCATCAACCTCCGTCCCCCGCGAAATAAGCCACTAATTTGGCGCTGTTCTGCATCTGTTGGTGGTTGTTTAGGTTTTGCAAGTACATAATTACCCAATCCATAACGGGGTAAATTTAATTGATTAATTACTTGAATTACTGCTTCTGAATAAAGACTAGAATAGGAGTCATTAGAAGTATCTAAAGTGAATTTAATAGTGCGTGGTAAACGGTCAGGAAAATAAGAACGTCTACCATCGGTAAACTCTAAGTATTTACGTGTTACTTTTTGTTTATCCTGACTCAGGGAAGAAGAATTTGGGTCTGATTTGGCATAATTATCTTTAATAAACGAACGAGTCCGCCGCACCATATAGCGTTTCATCAATTCTCGCCAATCGTCGGAATGTTCGCTTTTTTCAAAAGCAGCAAGAGACTTAACAGAACATTGATACTTTCTAATAAATTGCAATTCGCCTAACGAACCGCCACCCAATTCATTGATTAAAGTTTCTGGTCTAAAACCTAAATCTTGGTCTTCAGGAACAAATAATCTTAATTGAGAAGAAAGGTCAAGATAAGTTTTATTATATGGTGTTGCCGAAAGTAAAATACATTTGCTTTCATTGGCTGTAATATATTCAGCGATCGCCCGATATCTTTTACCCTCTCGATTGCGTAAATTATGACTTTCATCTATTAATACAACCCGATAACGACGTAATTCTGGTAATAAATTTTGGACTTTACTAATGGGCATCACCTTAGCATAAAGCCGATAAGTATCCACATATTCTTGCCACATCGAAGTTAAGTTTTTTGGACAAATAATTAAGGTTTCCAAAAAACAATCTTCTTGTAATATTTTTGCTAAAGCTGTTCCAACTAATGTTTTACCAAGCCCCACGACATCGCCGACAATTACCCCACCACGGCGAGTTACATGACGCGCTGCTAGCTGTACGGCGGCTTTTTGGAAATCAAACAAATTATTAAATTCACGGGGAATTCGGAATTCGGAAATTCCGGCGATTGCTTCATGGGATAAATGATAAGCAATCTTCAAGTAAATATGATACGGGGGAATTAATTCTTCTCTTGCCCAACTATTATCAATTATTTCTGCAAGCTCTTTAGAAATATCGATACAGCCGTAATCTTTCCAACGGTCTTCAAACCACTTTTGCAGTTTATTCGTTGCATCATGGTCTAAAATATCAACATTTAATTCCCCTTGTTTTCTCAACCCTGCCAAAGTCAAATTACTACTACCTAAAAACCCAACTATCGGACTATTGGGGTCATGGCGATGAACGAGGTATAACTTAGCGTGGAGGGGATGGGCTAAAAATAATTTAATAACTAATTTCTTCGTTTTTAGTTGGCGACTTAAACGACGTAACCCTGCTTCATGATCGTCTGTTGGCGCACCTATGGTAAGCTGTTGGCGAAACTCCGCCGCTATCTTTTTTTTGAGACGAATAATAGTGCTATTATCGAGCTTACCCTCCCCAGCACCCAACGTAAATGCCGTATGCACTTCATCGCTGGGTAAACCTTGCATCCCCACTAACAACCGACAACAAGAAGTTTCTCCCCCCACATACTGTTCAATTAAATCATCAAGCTTGCGCCAGCCTCTGAGGTTAAAATAACCCACGCAAAAATCAGCCCGATAAGATACTTTGAGGGTATCCCGCAAAATCGGTAGCAGTTGTAAGTCGATGTTGTCAAAGATGCGTGGCATGATTTCATACTCTGTTGGAAATTTTCAGTGGGTTAATGGTAAGGCAATCCAACAAACTGTTCTAAACCATCAATCCAATCCGTCCATCAGCAATTCAGACATCTCTAATTGATCACGATTGCGGTTGTCGTCGTAAATTTGGAGCGTATTTAGTTTAGCGTGTCTACTGAGTTTCTGAGCTTTCCGCACATTGCCATCGGTCTTTTCAAGTACAGCAGTGATAGCACTGTGGCGACAACGGTGCGGGGACATCTGTTTTTCAACACCAGCCCGTTTAAACAAGCGCTTGACTATTTTATAAATGCCATCCCCGGTTAACCTGTGACCAGAATTTTGGAAGTCCACCGAGGTAAATAATGGGCGGGACGAAGACATATCACCACCACGGGCAATCACCCAATCAGTAATCGCTATCACAGTGACTTTTGGCAGATTGATTGTCACTCGTACTTGCTTGCCCTTACCCCAAATTGATAGCGTCCCTCTAGATGTGTCAAAATGTCTTATATCTAAGGTACTAATCTCATTTCTCCTCAAAGCATTGCCCCACAGTAGCAGCAACAAAGCATAGTCCCGTTTTCCCGCTAAAGTCGAGCGATCGCACCCCTTAATGACTGTCAAAAATTCCTCGCCTGTACAACCGCTAGTGTCGCGGTATGACTGCACTGGGATACTATCCACATCCACAGCATAGTTGCATACACCCAGCTTTCGGCCAAAAGCAACCAGAGATTTAATTGCAGCCAGTCGGCGGTTAATCGTGTTCGGTGCTAGGGAAGCTTCATTAAGCGTGGATCTATATTTAGTCACTACCAGCGTTGCTTTGTGACCGTCCAGGTGTAAAAACTCCAAAATAGAATCCCGGTTAGGACGTTGCCCAGTCATGCGAGTAAAAAAATCCGTGATATCTTTGCGGTAAGCCCGACGGGTTCCCTCACTGTTTTTGGATTTAAGTAGTTCCTCCAACACATCCGGGTCAGAGTCAATGGAGCCAGCAAAGTATGTCTCAATTTTCGCACTGAGAGAACTTTCTAATTTTTGGACTATAACTAACTCAACGGGTTCTGTATCTTTGCTCATGACCCCACCCAGGCTGCGGTATTGGGAATGGGCTTTTCCAATACCAACAACATTATCCAGCTGCATGGGACTAGATGATTTAAAAATAGCTTCTACCCGAAATTACTTGTTTTGGGCGTAAGCTCTTATTTTGGGAGAGGTTTCGGAGCGCCTGGGGGAAGAGAGCGGCCTTTTTGCCTTTGGGATACCTGCGGTGAAGCACTCCCCACGTAAGCGCGAACGCTTCCTCTGGGTGGGGCATTGATATCATTGATATCATTTTTGGCACAAGGAAGGCGATCGCTTTGTTTCAACAAGGAATCAGCCAATACCCAACTCTCTCAACTTAGTCTCAGAAAGAAAGGGAGCAAGCAAAGCGCTAGATGAATTTTCATAAATGCTGGAACCTGATTGAGCCAAATCAGTGATACATCTTCAATCATTGAGTAATCGCACAAATTTCAAAAACTTAACTGTTGGTGCAGTCCGAATCCTAAATACTCTAGCCAGATAATAGCGATCGCTTTTCGCAGAAAAATCCCACTCTGAGCTACCTACATAAAAGGGAATCCTATCGGCGCTGGACTCTTGAGTTGAAGTCGCTTTTGCATCGATGTAGATATCTTCCTGTCCGTTGCTGCCTGTAACAACAAAGTCGTATGGGCCAAATCCCTCATAATCTTTATTGAGCCAGCGCACACGCTCTTCACCAAATTTCTTAACCAGCTTCTGGTAAACAAACTCTTCTCCCTTTCGACCAATAGCAGCCATATCTTCTTTGTCGATAGTAATTTCAGGCATATCCCGCACTTGACCGGTGCTGGTACTCAAAAAGATAGATGCCACTGTCTCATAAACCCCTAACTCTTGTAAGGCAATAATCAACTCTGAAGTTGCACCAGAATCAGCAGAGTCTTGTAGAAGTTTCGATAGATGTTTCAATGCGTCGAACTTGTCTTTATTTTCTACCAATTCACTAATTTCTTTAAAGGATACTTCCTCAGTCAAAATCCTAAATGCCTGAAATTCTTGCTGGTTATCTATAAATTCCTTCAGGTCTTGTGAGGATATCTGTCCTCTCAGATCCTGAAACTCTTTGAATTGTGCTGGATTCTCAGCAAAGTCAGCTAAGTCTTTTTCTGATAGATTAGGATTCTCTGCCAATTTAACTAGAGTCGGTAGTTTCTCTGGATGGCTAAGAATAGCGAAAACTCCCTGACTTACATTGTTGTTATTCAATGCCTTCAGGAATAGTTGCGCTTGATTCGTATAGAAGTAAAGAAATAGCCTTTCAACTTCCTTATTGTCTCGCTGATTCTTAGACCATTCAATCATCTGGGTAATTACTTCGATAAACCTTGAATCTCCTGCTTTACCATTTCGTTCCCATTGTTGAATTTCTCGATCAATTTCTCTAGCAATGTCTTCGATAGTTTTCGTCTCTTCCGTCTCGAACAATTTTTCAATCTTTACCAAACTTTTATGAAGCAGAAAGTCATTCCAGTGATTAGAAGTAAGAAGCTCACAAACTACTTTTAATTCTTCTGGAATACCCCCATCCTTTTTCAGATCCTTCTTGTGCATGAACAAACTAGATTGGTTAGGAAGGCAGGCATACCTATTAAGCAATCGTTCATCCTGATTAGCTACAAAAAAGCTAAAGTTATCGAGCCATTCAATTGCTGTATTGTGATCCGAATTAAAATATTTGACAAACTCCTCCAGCTTCTTGAGAGAAGTGATTTCTGCAAGCATCGACTTTAACAGCCATGTATTACAAGCATCCCAAGAAAAATCTTGTAGGTTAGGTAGCAATTTTATTGATGGGATTTTACCTGAGTATAATCGGTTGGCAAATTGCCATAAAGCTAGTTTTGTTGAGTCATTCGGCTCAAAATCTCGGAAATAGCTGATGAGATTGTAGATGGGGACACTGAAATTATAGCCCTCCTGATCATCTGATTTTTTGATGACCTTCTCAATCATATCTGAAACATCTTTTACAGTAAATTTATTCGGATTATTATCGAAGCCTTGAATACCACGGTTCAAAAGCTTTCCTCTATAGCCACAACCAAAATCTTCTAAAACATCCTTCAATTCATCAGGGATATTTTTGTCAATATAAAGCTCTTCCTCTTTTTTGAATATGCCCTCCTGATTTGGGAAAATAGCTCGTTTACTGTAAAGTTTGGCTTGATTATGTTCCCCTAAAAATCTAATAAAGCGATCAAGCCAAGAAATAGAATCTTCAGTAGTTACATGGAGTTTTCTGGTAAAATTTTCAACATTACCTAGCTCTTCAATATCCTTAACCAAAGTTTCCATAAGCCATAGATCAGCTTCTTGCCAAAGAATGGATGTCCATGCTTCTAAAGTAATCTGCTCAGGTACAGTATTGTCGAGATTTCGTGAAAAGTTCCAAATGAGATTTCTGATTGAAACTAGTTTGCTATCTTGCGCGTAAATAGCGTCAATTGGAAAGCAACTCACAAGATTATATACTGCCACCCTTAGAGATAAATGCTCCTTTTTTCTGATGAGCTTGTTGATTTCATCAGTAGCTTTGTGAATATCAAGAACGTTCGAGAGTTGATAATTAATGTCCTTGTGAACTAGATTTTCTCTCCAGTCTAGATCCAAAATTCTAAGGATGTCCTTTAAAGCTTCTGGGATTCCTAAATCTTGGTATAGTTCTTTCTTTGTCTTGAATCGGTCATATTGATTCGGAATAACAGTATAGCTATCTAAGAACTTTTCACTTTCTTTGCTTGTGAAAGCAATAATTTGATTAATCCAGGCTAAAGCATCTGGGTCACTCTTAGAGAGACGTGCAGCCAGTTGCCCAATCGTTTCCTGCTCGGCAACATCTTGCAGCAAATCCTCTAAGGCATATCTATTTTCTGGTAAAAACTCCTTTCCAAAATCAGACTTGAGAATGTCATACCAATCTAGGACATGATCGGGTTTAGGTAAACGATTAGCGTGGAGTGAAGAAGCCAGTTGAGCAAATTGCTCTACATCACGCTTTAACTTGCAGTTTGGAATTAGGGCTTCACTCAGGCATATTCTGTTGCCAGAAACTGTGTCTACCACTTGAGCAGCAGTAAGTTTTGCCACAATTTGATTGGAAATATTTTCTATGTACCAGTTGGTATCGATGTTTTCTGGTAGTTTCGCTTTGCTTTTCAGTTTTCCCAACAAATGGACATTTTGCCAGTCTGATGTAACTTGGTTGAGCAAGTCCCCATAGAGTGAGGTCGCTTCTTCAAGAATCGTTTTATTTAGCGGTGTCTTATGTTCATTTTCAAGGTTCAGCCAGATGCCATTTCTGGGTTCAGTAGGATTAAATAAAGGACTGTTAATCACAACAGGATAGGGGAAACTCTCTGAGCCAACGAGCGGAAATTCACAGAAAAGAGTGGGAATTTCGTTAGCAATTTCCTTGAACGAGTAGATATCTTCTCCTAATGCTTCAACTTCAATTGCAATGGTGATAGTTTGATTGTCGTTGGATAAGCAGGCAATGATTTGCGTCTCACATAAAAGAGAGTCAGTACTCTCTTTCTCGATAGTCACAATTGATATTTTACCAATCTGATGACGATTGACTCTTTGATAAACGTATATTGAGTCCTTTATATGGTCGGTGACTGTAACAGACTGAATAGTAGGAATGAAAGCAAGTGCATAAGCAGCCACATTATGTAAATCTTGAATACCTACTTCAGCAGTCAGTAAGCCTGCATCGTCCAAAATGTAGCGAAATGATGTATCAAGGTCTTGATTCTGCTGATAATTTTCTAGCAAGGGGTAGAGATTATCGTTATCAATTTCTTCAAAGATAGAGTAAGCAGCATCCACGTTTTGAATCATTTCGTCTAAGTCTGTTGCGCTTCTGTCTAAAACCACATTGAAACGCTTGTATCTCAAAGAATCTTCTTCTATATCTTGTAAAATCCCACTAACTTCAACTTTTCGTGAAAGTAGGTGAGTTGTCATGAAACCTGTTCCAAATTTGCCTGTTGTTTTAGGTACTTCATTTGTTTCAGTACTTCGATGCTTGCTGGAAACCTGTTCAATCAGATAAGTAATGTTTTCAATTGAGAAAGGGTTTCCATTGTGTTTGAACTCAACATAGTCTTTCGTCAGAACAACTTCAACGTTGACTTGCTCATTGGCGACATCCTTGGCATTTTGCAGTAATTCCCAAATCCATCGCCTCTTTGAAGAAGCTCTGCCAGATAACTGGTCAATCCCGTCAAGGAGTTTTGTAGCAATAACCTTCTGGTACGCCTTCTTCCTCGCGTCATCTGCCTTCTGTTTGATATCCATATTTTTCCTAGTAAGTCTTGATTTTCTGTTAGATAGTAAGTTGTAGTATTAAAAGTCTTAGACGCATTTCATCTTTGCTTTCTTTCTCTTAGGGTTCCCAAAATCTCTTGTCCAAGTAAAGGGGTCATCATGCCAAAACGTAAATTTTGTACGGTAACACATAAAAAAATCTCTCAAACCCAAGTATGTGTATATCTGGAAAAGTTAAGTGCTACTTATTGATCAACGACAGAATTAGCATTCCACTGTAATACCCAGACTGCGACTATCGTGATGGGCTACGCGCCATTGTCCGCGATCGCTAGAATAATCTTCGCCACCGCTTCAGGGACAGGCATTACCGATAATCGATTTCCTGGTCTGACCACAATTAATTCCTCAGAGCTAAACTTCTCCCTGAGCGTTGATAGCAAGATGGGGTGAGAAAAAGTTTCAACGAATTCCACTATAACTGTTTGCCAGCGCGGAGATTCAAGACTTGATTTCGGATCATAATATTTATTATTTGGCTCAAACTGGGTCGGATCAGCAATACCCGTTTTCACTACACGCATTAGCCCAGCAATACCAGGAGGATTGGTGTTCGAGTGATAGAAAAAAGCCTTGTCTCCAAGCTGCATTTGACGCAAATAATTACGAGCTTGATAATTGCGAACACCGTCCCAGATAGTCTCACATTCCCGTTGAAGGTCAGCGATGCCATAGACTTCTGGTTCTGACTTCATCAGCCAATAATTCATCGAATAGATTAGAGATATACAAGCTTTCTAATCTACCATCCTTCTCTCTATTTTTTGTGATTAGATACGTTTATCCCCAACAGCCAAAAGCCCTCGGATTACACCTTGGGCATTTGCTTCATATTGAAGGGCTTTCAACTCCGCAAACAATTTAGTTAATTAACGTATAGCCACTATATCGTTGCGCTCTTTCTATAAACCAGTCTAGGAAACTGGGGAAAGTCTCAAAATTAACTACATCTTTTACATTAATTTGATAAAGCACCGCAAAACGTGAATAATATATCGCTAGACGCTTTAACTCAATGGCATCTTCTTGCAGCGTTCTCTGAATCACCGACAAAGTATAGTACCCCATCAACTGATGAAAGTCTCTGAGTCCCAGCTTAAGTTCTTTAAGTGTCTTAAAATCCACAAGCAAATCATCAAGGATTAAATCGCCATCGGCGGCACGAACTAGTCGGGCAGCATTGGGCCAGGTAGGATTCAGAATTGTCTTCTCCGAAGACTTAAAAAGATCAGGCTTTAATAACGAAACTAAATTTCGCAAATCCTGAATATCTTGCTGATTAATTGCTGACCACGCATCATGAATATAGCCCGCCCGCATAACTGCATCTAGCCTTCCTAGCAAAAGGGCTGATTGGAGCAGTTCATTTGTGAATTGTCCATTGGTTAAGAATTCTTGGTAATTGTTACGGGCTTGGTCTATAACATTTTTCGCTTGGTTAAACAAATCATTTTGACCCCTACGGTTAAAATGACGCAAGGCATACTCAGCAATCCATTCTAATTCCTGAGCGTGAGGATTTTGATACTTAATATAGAACCGCAGTAAATAATCATAAGCCGTACCTACCAATCTGACATCACTACCATTCGGTGCCGCAGCCAATATTCCTTGCTTTACATCCAGCTTGGGCTTAGGGAATTCTGCTTTAAATCTTGCCTTAACATCTGGTAATTCAATAAAGTCACTAAGGCTCATAAATCAAAAAGTGCTTTAAATCAATGACAAAACGGATAAATCAAAACCAGCCTAATTAAATTGGCTAGGGAAATATATGATGAATTATCATTGACTTTTTGACAACGATATAGATTATCGGCATCTAATAATCATCAAGGGGACACAGTAGTGCCTGCAAGAACTCTGGGAGGTATTCATACTGCTGTAAAATAATATCGGCTGTAGTCAAATACCATAAATGGTAGGTTTGGGGATTTTGATGAGTGCGCCCTTGAGAAAACCAGGTGTTGACAGTTCTCAGATCAACCCGGCAAACTTGAGCGATCAATTGTCGATTAAGATCCCAAGTAGCAACAAATTCCTGAAGATCCAAGATTGGTTCAGCATAAATATATGCTTTCAATCGTTTTAATTGTTGGGAAGTTAAAGGCCGAGGTGATTTAGGACTACTCATTAAACCTTACCCAACAGGCATTCGACTTCATCTTCCCAAGCAAAAGTTGCTTTTACCCAAGCAGCACTAGTTGAGCTTTCATCTAAAAAAAGAATATAGCGGTACACCCATTGGCAGCGATGAGCAGCGTAGCAGAGGTAATAGCCAATTAATATCCCCCATTCACTAGCGCCATCAATGGGAGTTAGGCGAACTCTATCTCCAATAGCATAGTACGGTGATGGGGTTTCTGATAGATTAGGAAGCTCCAAGGATTGAGGATATTCCAATGTGATGGGCGCGGTAAAGGCATCAACTGAATGTGCGGTACGAATGCTATGAAGATAATTGCTGACAAGTTCAAAGTTAATCGCTTGTAGTGACTGTTTTATCAGTAAGGCAGCAATTAAACTAGACTCGGATTCAGTAAGGATAGGATATATCTGTTTTACTGTTTCTAATAAATTGGTGAGCGCATAATCCTCCAGCGCTTGAGAATAGCCTTTTTGATAAGCCAACTCACCTAGAATTGAGGTAGGTCTTGGTGTTTTAGTCATCTTGTTATTGGAATGCAAACGCACACAGATACTTTCAGTTATTAAATTAGAAAGTGGTTGATTATTTTACAGAAAAATTTCTTCTACAAGAGCGACAGACATATCGCTGTGCTGACAGCTTTTTACCATTTTTCCTTAAATCAAAGCTTGAACAGTCCGGGCAGCAGACCCCCCCTATACCGGATTTTGGACTGATTTCAGTCCCCAGCAGTCCCTTAGCTGGCAAAGGTTTTAGGCTATGGACTGTTTCGGGGAGTTTTTCATCAGTCCCGTACATCAGTCCATGATTTTCGTCGTCAGCGTATAAACCAAAGCTAGGTAATTCTATAAAATAGGGCTTTTTATTAGGCTCAACAACCAGTGCAAAACGATAAGCGCCGGGGTCGTTATATTGCAAACCTAATTCTTCATTTTTCGCCTCGCAAAACTCCGTTAGTTTATTAGCAATAGATTTGAGCTTCTCCTGTTCGCTACTTGTAAATTGATTTGAATTGGTAATGGCATCTTTTGAATTTGCTCCAAGATGGAGATTAACAGCGCTGTTCCAATCGCTTCTGTCCATGCCTGGATACTCGCTTACATTCGCATTTTGACCGATGAATATTGCGCCTAAATTCTGGTGCGATACCTGCTTAATAATGAAATTAACATTGCCACCAATAATTGATTTTTTGCCCTTGGTGTGACTCATTGTTGAATCAATTTCGTCAAAAATGTAAAGCTCGAAGGACTCTTTTGGTTCTACCCCTGTTGATCTAGCATCTACTTTTTTAGCTAAGTCAGCAATCCCTTTTTCTGAGTCAGGGTGGCTAGTTCCCGTTACAGGAATAGTCCAATAGTTCTTGAGCGAATTAAATTGAGGGTTAAACAATTTTGCAACGCCAGAACGATTTTTGAGAATACATACTGCCAAGTTTTCAGCAGTAGGAGACTTCCCTGATTCGCTGCCCCCTGTGATTCTCACCCGCGACCAAGCCTTAACAGTCTGCTCGAATTTAGCCGCAGACACCCACAATCGACTGATTTCATCTAAAGATGATTTTTTCTTTTCAGGATATCTGGTTTGAATTTCGAGAACCATGTGCCCACCACGAACATTGTGAGTGAAGCTCGGCAGATTGATAGCTCCTGATAACTCTTTAATTTTCTGTGGTGCGTCGTTGTTGTTAAGCAGGTCAGCAGAAATAAAACGAGAGCCATTGCGCCCGACATGAAATAGCAGCTTATATCCTATTTCTAAAAGATCCCAATCAATAGCATCCAAGCAGATGCTCATCCGATAGAAATAATCAATAATGCAATTTCCCACTCGCGCTTGTTCTGTAGTGGTTGGGAAACGCAGGGGTTTACTTGCTTCTGCAAGCTCTTGCTTTAAATGATAAATTTCAGCCTGTAAAGCTTCGATGACTTCGGTATCGCTCATCCCCTGTCCATACATCTCATTCAAATGCTGACTAAATTTCTCAGTAGCACCATTCACCAACTGCCCATACTCTTGACGGATAGAATTAATATTTTTAACATACTCCGTTTTTAAATTACCGATAATTTCGTTGTGTGACTCTATCGAAACAACCTCCAAGAGACAAGCTTCGAGATAAACCACGACTGATTTATAGGCACGATTTTTCAGCCGGGAGCCTATTTGAATAATTTCATATTGCAGTGCTAAGGCATTGCCTATCAGGTCTTTTACATTGTCTGTGGCTGCTATAACATCTATTTTGTTTTTCAAAAAATCAACCTCTTGTGCGTACTTCTCGACCACCTCATCCCAGCCTTTTACATCTTGGTATCGCCGCGCAAATATTCGGAAGAATCCTTCTAACCCATCCTGAAACTCACTAAAAGTACCATTCAAAAATTCCACAGCTTCATTGGTATTAACAGTCGTAAGAGATTTGATTTTGGTTTGTGCTATCTGTAGTCCAGCTTGAAGCGCTTCCGAATTTATTTTGAGTTTTTGATTTTCGTCAGTCAGTTGAGATAAGAACTCAGCTTGTTTTTGATTTTCTCTAAGCTTCGCAGAAAATAAAGAGCGTTCATCGTTCAGTTCTTGCTGAAAGTTACTGATTTTTTCATCAGCCAATTTCAGGTTTTTATCATTAATTTTTTCAGCAGAATCAACAATAAATTGAGCGCTCACCAGCGAACCCATAGCGCCTAAAATTAGCCATGAGCCAATACTCTTTGATATAACGTTAGGAGATAGCCATAAAGCCACTCCTAACGCACTGACAAAGACTGTCCCAATCATTGCAGTGTTTCTCAATCTCTGAAATTCGCTACTCATGACTTTAATCAACGATATTAGTAGCCTCTGTGTCGATGCTGCCAATTTTCAGATCCAACTGATAACGCGCCAATTGCACCGACCGAATGCGGCTTTCGCCCAATTCATATTTCTCTTGCCAAAACCGTCTTCGCTGATCTGTTTCGTTCCGCAGTCCTTCTAATGTCACTTGCTCATGAGATAATTTTTCCTGATTCTGCTCTAGCTTGACTCCAGCAATTTCATTACTGGTTAAGGCAGAATCAAAGTCGATTAATTTTGTATCAGTGTTGATATTGGAAATTCCAAAGTCAATTGCACTTTGATTCATTTTTTGAGATTTAGTACCAGCCTTCAGAATGTCGGTGTTTAAGTCTAAGTTAGCTGCTACTACTCGAATAGTTTGACGCTTTTCCTCTACCGACTCTATGAGCGAGTCCGCTTCTGCTTTGGTAGTTCTGGACAAGCCACTGCTATCTGTAAATAAATCATTTGCAAGGTGTTGGCTAGGGTCAAACACTGGGAGAGTTAACCCACCATAGGCATCATGGGTTTTTCTCTCTCTAGTACGAGTGTTGCTGGATTGACCATTAAACACTGAACCACCAACTGAACCTAATGCTGTAGTAGTTTGCGTTCCCACTGCCTGTAACCTTTCTTGCAGACGCGCTCTTGCTCTTTCATCGACCTCTCTAGCAGCTTTAGCCCGTGCTTCTTCCCCACCTGGGTCAGTTAGTGCTTTTTTACTTCCCCTAGCCGCCCTAGCCCTAGCTTTAGAGCCATCTGGATCTGTGATTGAATATTTTTGAGTAGCCATTGCCATTGTTTAGAATGTTGGTTATGTTTTTAACGAGACACGACTGCTAGGTTTCATCGACCATACAGTTGTTTTTTTTAGGGACTGTTTTGAAATTGCTCAGTCGGTTGAATTGGTGTGTAATAGCCACGGACAGCAAGAGTCATAGCAAAGCTTGCAAAGAAAAGCATTGCTAGCACACTCACAACAAACCAAGGAATCAGTCTAGAATCTCCTTTACGGGCCGCCTGTACTTTGGGAATATTCCCTTTTTTTCCAAAAAATCCTTAGCAGCACTCGATTGATTAATATGCTTGGCTGCGCTAGATACCTCAGCCGCAAAATTATCGAGGTAATTTTCAATCTCATTTTGAAAAACAGCAGAATAAATTTCTACAAAATCACTTGCTGCTTTTTTGGCACTGACATAAGCCAATGCACTAGTTATCTTATCTACAGCAATGGCGTAGTCCTTAATAAAATCAAGAGAATTAGCCACTCCCAAATTAATTTGCTCTCGCTGCTCTAATAATTCATCTGACTCCGATCTCATCAAATCAGACTGTTCATCAGTAATTAAATCAGCCGGGCTATCACTAATTAATTCTGGTTGAATTTCCTGATTTAAATTTTCAGGAGCTTGCTCTGGAGATGGACTATTAGTCACCAAATTTTCATCAGCTTGTGGCTCTCGAAGCTTTGACTGTAAGGCTTCTGCTATCGCCTGAAATTCATTTAAGGTAATTTCAGCAGTGCCTTTTGGGTAGATGGCTTGCACACTCGCGTTAATAAATTCCTCGGACACACCTAATTTTTCTGCCGATTCTGCAATTGAAATTTTGGTTACTTCTGAATTTTTTTTATTTTTACGAGCGCGTGGTTTAATTGTTTTTTCGGCGGTGGAAACCATGATATTTTCTAGAAAGTATGGATTTAGGAGTTGGGATAAAACCTGTCAGGGATTGGCTTTCAAAGATTTTAGAGTTGAGTTGAAGTATTTAAGTATTGCTTTGGTGCAATTTCAGAGTTGAGGTTAAAGCAGTCAGGGATTGACTTTCGGAGATTTCAGAGTTGAGTTGAAGTATTTGAGTATTGCTTTGGTGCAATTTCAGAGTTGAGGTTAAAGCAGTCAGGGATTGACTTTCGGAGATTTAGTAGTTGGGCTGAAGTATTTGAGCATTGCTTTGGTGCAATTTCATTCGCTGCCTTTAAAATCTCAACTACAAAATTAATTGAGTCTTCATCGTGGTCTTGCGATTTTAAATGTTCAGTTAAATCTGCCAGAATTTCATCGAATTTTTGGGGTTGTGCTTGAGGCATTAATCGCTTAATTCTTGCTTCTCGATTTTTTTCAATTGCAACTGCTGAATTGCCATCATCTTGGCTTGCTCCTCAACCTGGAATAGCCGTGCGCCGTTCAAAGCGCCGCGCTCCATTGCTTGCCGGAGTTCTGCCTCATTTAGAGTTTGGGCATTTCTATTCGATGTATCCATATCCATACTCACGGACTCAATCACCGAACGAACAATTTCAGCCGTAGTTTTAACCTTTAGAGAAAGCGCTGGAATTGAGTTTTGGGCTGACAACTTTTCACTAAGAGATGGCTGATACTGAACAATTTCAACATTTACAGACTTGACTTTTTCCTTGCTAGGCATAGACTTGTGACCATTCCAAAATTTAGCCCGTAGCAGTCGCTGTGACTCTAAATCAAGTAGAGTAGGCTTCCCCTTACCCTGTGATTCTCCAATCGGGCGACCTAACTCTGACTCTAATTGCGCGATCGCATTTCGGAGTGTGGTGTGACTAACTCCGACTTCTTCTGCAAGTTGACGAATACTAATTTTCATCTTTTAGACCCCTAAAAGTGGAATTCCCAATTTGGGAATTGTGGAAAGTGGAATTTCCAGATACTGGCATTCTTTCCACTGGTTTCCAGTGGTGTAATACCGAAAAAGCCCTCTAAATCAATGGTTTTAACTGGTAAGTGGGTGGAATAGTTACTGGAAGATTAATGGAATCTTGATATAAAGTAACTCTACAGTTACTCTATAAGCACTGTCAAGTGTAATATACAAATAGAGTACTGGAAATACACTCTAGACTAACTGCAAAGTGTAGGAGATGATGATTATGCAGGATTGGCTGGTTATTATGGCTGATAAAGATAACGTGCGACTCAATATAACTATTTCCCGTTATGACTTCCGAAAGCTGCGGAATTGGGCAAAAATTCATGGCAGGGCACCCACTACTTACGGAGGACAAATTATCTCAAGTCGCTTGGAGTCCAACACTGATAGCATTAATCGACAAATGCAAGAAATCGCTGCTTATGAAGGAATTAGTGTAGAAGAACTAGAGAGGCGATGGGATAACGACAAAAGCGACGAGTGATTACAATCAAAATTTAGAAATAAATATTTTTGATAATTAATTCATAATCTACTTTCTCAGTAGTTCTAGTGATTTTCAGCTTATATCAGTTTCACTTTGAGGATTAACCAATGACTCAAGCCCTACAAAGAAAACTAGTTACGTTTGAAGAATTTATCGCTAAATACCCTGACAACTCAAATAAACGCTACGAATTACACGATGGAGTAGTAATCGAGATGCCACCACCAACAGGCGATCATGAGGAAATTATTTTATTTTTAATCGAGAGATTTATTTTAGAATACACCCGCCTGAAACTACCTTATGGCTGCCCCAAAACCGGATTGGTAAAACCAACAGAAAGCGAATCAGCTTATTTGCCAGACGTGCTGTTGTTAAATCGCCCTAATGTAGTAAATGAACCTCTGTGGAAAAAAGAATCCACTCTTACTCAAGCAGAGTCAATCCCCTTGGTAGTAGAGGTTGTGAGTACAAACTGGAGAGACGATTATTTCACGAAGCTGGGCCGTTACGAAGAAATTGGCATCCCGGAATATTGGATTGTAGATTACGCAGCACTGGGTGGCAGGCGATTTATCGGCAATCCCAAACAGCCTACAATATCGATTTATTCCTTATCTGACGGGGAATATCAACTCAATCTGTTTCGTGGAAGCGATAGCATTATTTCACCCACTTTCCCGGAATTTAATTTAACCGCAGAGCAGATTTTTAATGCTGGTAATATTTAAGCGACTTTTTTTTCCGAACAAAATACCTGAAGCCCTTACGAATACTGAGGTACATCAACTTAATTAAATCTCTTTTTTAATTAAATAATTAATTCCCGTTTTATTTATTTACTGTGCGAATCGTGAGATTATGTATTTTACGTGCCTGGTCAAAGGAAAGAAATCTTACTACTACCACGCGGAAAGCTACCGTGACCAAACTGGCTCCCCGCGCCGGATTAGCTTATATATTGGTAACTACACAACCACAGAAAAATACATCCGGAGAATGGATGTTGATGAGGAAAAACAAAAAGTACTATTACAAAGACTAAAAGATATGGAGCAAATTGCGATTGAAAAAATAAATTTTACCACTCTAAAAAAAAGAGGTGGCAATCAAAATAATACTGATATTAAAAGCAGAAAAGATAGCTGTTAAATTGACACAATAAATTCTCCATATACTGATCTTAGATATGAAGATTCTATACTATACTAAAAGTGCTTTCTGTAGTTTATCAGTACTAGTCTGAGGAGGTACTAGTAAAGATTCTTCGGTTCAACAGATTTTGAGCTAACTAGCTCTAATTCAGTTGCGTTCAAAACTTGGAGCGTACTGGTTCCACGAATTTTCAAGATGTCCTTCAATGCTGCCAGGCTAGAAATCATCTAAAAATTCAACCGAGGGATACCAGGCGCTCTGCATTGGGGGCAAATACCACCAAACCATATCTCTAAATATAATCTAATTTTCTTGGTTTTCAACCAAAAATAAGATAGTTTTTAGTGCCGATTTGGTATTTGCTTCCCCTCACTTCATCAATTTCGGGAATCAAAAACCAAGCTGAAAAACAATGCAAGCTAGCACCAACAGCCATTTCAGGCTTTCGATAACTCTGAGATTATCGAAAAAAGTCCGTAATTACTTTTACTGGAACCAAATACAAAGGCTTTCAGAACTTTATCTAAACCCACCAAAGCCTCAGAATCCTTACTGGGTAGTAGTTTGGAGGAGGTTTTACAATCTGCTCTTTGCCCTGCAAAAACTAGATAAATTAAGGCGATCGCAGAACAAAGATTTTCCCAAAATGGGAATTATTTTTGTAAATCCTGGGGAGGTGAAAGCATGAGCGCATCACCCAACCAAGAGTTCAACATAGGCGATCGCTGTAGTTGGACTAATGCACCCGATTGGTGGAATCCGACAGGAGAGAAGATTAGAGGCATTGAGGGCGATACAGCTTTGCTCGATTACTCGGCAGTTGCAATCCAAATCGCACATTTAATATTGATTAATTCTGCGCCAAAGTTAGAGTCATCGCCATCTGAGAAATCAAAAGTTTTCCCAATTTTGGGAAAAATTACCGTAAATAAGGGGGTGGCAGCATGAATCACAAAGGATTCGGCAAAATAGCCTCACCCAAAAAATCGCTACGCCAAGAACTAAGGCAGGTTTTTAGAATAGTCAACAGCCGAGGTAATCGGAAAAATGCCCCAAGGGTTTTGGACGAAATCTCAAGACTAAAGTCCAGCCAGGATGACAAGACGCAAGGCGATGGAGATAATAGCGAAATTCAAGTACTGCCATTCGCACCTTATACTTTCCCAGTCAGAGAAAATTTTGAACCAACTCACTGTCAAGAGTGGTGTCAAAGAACTCACTATCAAGAGTGGTGTCAAAGTGCAATTGACCCGGAAATAGTGGGGCTTAACTTCAAATCGCTCTCAGGCAATGAAGTCTTTGAATATCTTCTCTACTCCGATAAAATCAGCCGCCGCAATGATGGACGGTTACGCGATGGGGATATGAGGCGGTATGACCATTTAGCTGATGGTGGTTGGTGGTGCGGTGGTGTTGATATTCTCACTGGGGCAGATTCCCTCTGGGGATGCTTAAAGCCCAACACGTCAAGGACAGGTCAGGATAGCAGCAAGACAATTAAGTATGAGCATCCCCCAAAAGTTGACACAGAAATTTTTGCTTTAAGAATTCCCGCTCGGATTTGGGAATTAATTAGCCGCCGCTACGATGTGGCATTACCAGACAATTACAAAAGTTTACACTACAGTGATTTTTGGCTATGGGTAAGAGAGAATAGCCAAATTCCCGTTATTATCTGCGAGGGTGCTAAAAAAGCAGCTGCAATTTTATCTTGTGGTTACGTTGCGATCGGACTACCCGGAGTATGGGGAGGCCGCCGCCAACCCAAGGATGAATACGGCGAGAATAATGGCGAACCATACCTTATCCCACAGTTAGCGGTATTTGCTGAACCAGGGCGGCGAATTTACTTTTGCTTTGATGCCGATGTGAAACGCACGACAATTCGAGCCGTAAATAGTGCGATCGCTAAAACTGCCAAGCTTTTATCTTTGCGTGGCTGTGAAATTAAAGTAATGGGTTGGCATTCAGCATTAGGTAAAGGAGTTGATGATGTCATAGCCGCTTGCGGTCGTGAGCAATTTGATACTATTTACTGCGATGCCTACAAATTGGATGAGTGGCACACCAAACAGTCAAGGCGGCTCACGTATATTCCAGACTTGAGCTTAAATCAGCGTTATTTGGGTGAGTTGGCAATTCCATCAGGTAAGCAGCTAATCGCTATCAAATCACCAAAAAATACGGGTAAAACTCATTTCTTCCAATGGATAACTGACCCTATAATTCGCAGTGGTGAGAGAGAGGTGTTGATCCTCGTTCATCGGGTGCAGTTGGGAGTCGATCTTGTAAATAAATTGGGATTACCTTTTGTTACTGAGCTTAGAGAAACTGCGGAAGGCTCACGCTTCGGTATGGGATTGTGTATTGATAGCTTACATCCAAAAAGCCAAGCCAAGTTTAACCCTGATGAATGGAAAGGGTGCTGGTTGATTCTAGATGAAATTATGCAGTTAATCTGGCATTTATTGAACAGTTCGACTTGTCAGAGCGATAGAGTAGCCATAATAAAAAACTTCAAGCAGGTGCTACTTAATGTTGTTAATTATGGTGGTAAAATATTCATTGCCGATGCTGATTTAAACGATATTGGTATTGACTTTATCAAAGGATTGTTAGGACAAGAGATTGACACTTTTATCGTTGAAAACACATTTAAATTTAACGAACCTTGGCAGATAAATTTAGCCACAGGTAAAAATCCAGCACAATTAGTAAAACTCCTTACCCAAAAGCTAAAAAATCGGGAGAAGTGTTTTGTTGCTTTATCTGGACAACAGGCTAATTCTAAATGGGGTTCTCGTAACTTGGAGGCATACTATAGAAATCTCCTACCACACCTAAGAATTTTACGAATTGATTCTAAAACTATAGCTGACCCTCAGCATCCAGCTTTTGGATGTACAAGCGATTTAAATAAGGTAATTAAAGATTATGATTTAATTTTGACAACCTCAACAATTGAGACTGGGGTATCAATTGAAGAGAAACATTTTGATTGTGTTTTTGGGATTTTTCAAGGTGTACAAACTCCCGATGGTGTCAGACAGCACTTATCGCGCTACCGTCCTCCAGTTCCTCGTTATATCTGGCTTGCTCCGGTAGGAATTAACAGGGTAGGCAATGGCTCAAATAGTGTAAAGGGATTGCTATCAGGTGAGTACAGAAAAAATAAAGCTAATATCAAAAAACTAATTGAATTCGGATTTGAGGAAACAATAGAAGGAAATTTTGAGAGCATCTGCATATATACTTGGGCTAAGTTGGGAGCAATCATCAACGATGGTATGAACAAGTATTCTAAGCAAATTATTGCTGATTTAAAAGATGAGGGGCATATCATCTGTGAGATAAATGAAGATGAATTGCCAGAACCAGCAGAAGTAGAAATTACCAAGCAAGAAATTTACGCTACCTGCGAAAAAGAATATGCTGGACACTGTGAAAATGTAACCGACTCTAAAAGCATTACAGATGAGCAGTATTTGAGGCTAGATAAGCAAAACTGTAAAACTGAAGTAGAACAGCTACAACATAGAAAAGGTGAACTCGAAAGGCGTTATAGCGTTCCCGTTACTTCAGAATTAGTAGAGAAAGATGATAAAGGCTGGTATTCTTTAATTCGATTACATTACTACCTTGGCTTGGGTAGAGAGTTTCTACCGGATAGGGAAAAAAATGTCATGTCTACCGCTTTGAAAAATGGCGATGGTGATTACTTCATTCCCGACACGAATAAAACCCTTATTGGTAAGAAAATTGATGCTTTAGACTGGATTAATTACGAAGAACTGCTAGAAACAGACGGATTGAGCAACAATCACCCATTAGCACAAACAACACTTGAAAAAGTAAAAATTCATCAATACGATTTAAGCTTAATTCTTGGTGCTAAAAGTAATGTTTTTGGGAAACTGAAGACCCCAATGCAAGTTTGTCAAAAACTAGCGTCTCTTACTGGGAGGAAATTTCCCCGGTTACGGCGGGAAGGAATACGAGGCAACCAAGTTTGGATTTACGGTGTCGCTGCCCCAGACTTCCAAAAAGATGATGAGGGGCATCTGATTTTAGTAGATGGTCGCGCTGTTCCCATTAGCGATCGCCGCGAGGAAGTTTTCACGGCATGGGTAGAGCGCGATATCCTAACTAGGGAAAAATTAGCCGCCGCCAAACTGGAAGCACAAGCACAAGCACAAGCACAAGCACAAACAATAATTTCATCTTCCCAATTGTCAGCAGTTGCAGAAACTGAAATTAATAAGCTTCCGATATTAGAAGATCAGTACACAGAACAGAAAACACAGGAAATCGCAGTTGCACAACAGCCATCACTACCTACTCTGGAAGAAATTAAGTTAGCTGAACTCAAAGATTGCAAGTCAGAGGTCAGCGAAGAAACTGATAAGCAATTACCCGTATGGGCTGGGTTAAAATTGAAATTGCAGCAGGGATTACAGGATGCTGGCAGGTTTTATAAAGAAACAGTTTCAGAAATTGGCGAGGCCATTGGGGTCGCTGATAGTGAGCCGTTTTGGAATGTGTACTCAAATCGCTGGCACGTTGCCGTTAACTTTGCCTGTGGGTGTAAATCCGTTGCCTGTGACTGGGTAGCAATCGCGTAATCTCGAAATACCTAGTCCAGAAATTCCCGACCATTAGCATTCTCTATTCTTTCGCATCCACACCCCTTCAGTATCAACTTGGAGGGGATTTTGACTGTAACAATGCCCCAATCATCACGAAGTACAGAGAGGCAGTCTATAGCCGATTTTATCAGTGCTAGATTCACCGTGACTACCAAATCAATTTAAGGATGGGAGTTTAGTTTCTGGATTTGGTAGTCACGGTTAGTTAGTGCGTAGTCATGATAATTAATATCTATTTATTAGAGCGCGTGACTACCGATATATCGTTACCTTCTGATTAGTAATTGGAGGTTTTGGGGTTTGGTAGTCATGGTTTGGTAGTCACGATGATTAATATCTATTTATATAGAGCGCGTGACTACGGTATCAGAATTTGATACAAAATGAGGTTATTTTCAGTGGTGACTACCAAAAGTTGTATAAAAGCCAGCATTGTCAAACGAGTACAGCGATGCCGTTTGCGGAGCGTCTCCAAGAGTTGGCGGTGCGTCCGTGCCACTGGGAAAAATAGAGAGTTAGGAGTTAGCGATCGCGCTGTGAAAAATTGAGAAGCGAAAAAATGTTTGGTGGCAGTGGTTAGTGATCGCATTCTTAGCGGGCAATTACGCCGGGAGCCAAACTCCACTAGCGCGGTCATAAAAGTTATGCTCTAAAATTTTCAATAGGCATAACTTTTGTAATTGCCATGACTAGCCAAAAAACTGGATTTTCCCATTTTGGGAAAAATTAACAACACTTTCACCAGAGTAAATGTAAGGGAGTTATCGTGGCTCTGTGCGATCGCTCGGAGTCAACCCATTTATGACAATTCCGCCTTTGAGAGGGATATGTTTGTCCTGGTAAGACATTACTTATCAGAACAGCACTTCTAATAACCTAGATTCTCATAACTAATTCATGTTGCTAGCTGGATGCCTAAGCCAGGAAGTCACCCCCCTGACTTAGGCATCCAGCTACCCTACTGGGTCGTCTCTGCCAATGCCAAGCGATCGCAACTCGGCGCGGGGGAGTAGGAGTTAAAGCCCTTAACCGTGATTTGCTCCTCAGCTTGGTCGCTGGGAACAGTCCACGCTTTGGAGCGATTGGATGTCTGGATTGTTACCACGATCTCATCGCTTGCGGAGACTATCGCCTAACGTCGGATCAATCCTTTGACGCGCCCATTACACGTAATAACCCTTACGTGTAATCTTTAATCCACGATCCTAATCAATAAATCGAAGGCATTTTTTAAGATTAATTTATGCAATCTTTACACATTAAATAATTAATGAAGATTTGATAAAATCTAATTTTTCTTTAGCTACAAAAATAAATAACGCATTATTATCCTTTGATAAATGTATTTTTTGTTCTATAAACAATAAGAGCAAGCTATTATTGCCTGCTCAAATTTATCTCAATACTTAAATAAATAGGAATAAATGCTATGAAGATAGGTTCCTCATTTTTTCTTACTGCTGCAATTACAGTTATTGGTGCGTCTACTTCCATAGCACAAGCAGCTATCATCCAGAATGGGGGATTTGAAACGGGAGATTTTACAGGATGGACTACTTCTGATTTGACTTATAGTGGAGTTGTAGATTCTCGCATTTATTCTAGTCCTGATCTTAATTCCCACAGTGGTAATTACTATGCCTCCTTAGGCCCTATTGGCAGCATCGGGTTTCTGTCGCAGAATATCTTTACAACAGTTGGTCAAACTTACGAACTCAATTTGTTTCTAAAAAATCAGAGTCAGAATGCATTTCCAAATCAGTTTCAGATATTTATTAATGGAGATAACATCTTCAATGAAATTAACATCAACCCTTTAGATTACACTAAATACTCGTTTAACTTTATAGCAACAGCAGCGTCTACAGAAGTGAAATTTGGTGTTCGGAATGATCCTGAACATTTATTTTTAGATGATGTGAATGTTATTCCCATTGCTGTTCCTGAACCCCTTTCATTAGGTGGTATAGTAGTTGCTGGTGCTATTGGGTTGTGGATGAAGCGTAAGTAATATTCATTTGTATGTAGTCACTTTTCTGAGTATCTTGGGCTTAACGTACATTCCTGTTCCATTGCTACCAGAACCCCTAGTCTGGCTGATAAACTTTCACAAATACAAAAAACTCCACTTTTTGATCACTGGCGAGACACCCTTCACATCTTATCTGTTCACACTCGCCCAAACTTACTCCGTGATATAAACGCATTAACTCCTGTTATGTTTACTCTAGATGGTCAACAAGCAGTGAAATATACAGCTTTAGCCATCCAAGACGTGTCACGCTGGTGGGGCTAAAGAACAACACATGAAAGTTAGCGATCGCGTTCCAGTTTTGAGCCATTACGTGTAATAGGTGGCTCAAAGTTCTTAAAAACTTCGACTTCGCAACTGACATGCTCTTAATAGGCAAGTTTGAGAGACTGAATAGCACGAAGAGTTGATTTTGGGGTTCAGCCGGGATACGCGCAAATTGGGACACGTTGTAAATTTTTATTGCAGAGCGTATTTTATTGATTTACTAACTTGCCCATAAATAATATTGGACAATCAAAATTTTGCACGGTAAAATCAACTCTTCACCCCAATAACCCCTCAAGCTTGCCCATAAACAATCATTTTTGGGAATGTTTCAACTGGAGAAATAAAGTAAAGCTTGGGATTGAAACAACCGTATATCAAGGGTTTGGCTTGATGTCCGTTACAGAATTTTACAACGTGTCCAATTTTGCAGATATCCCGGCTGAATCCCACATAGAATTTAGGGTTCTGTGATGCTATGCTATTTTTGATTACCTGCGTAATCGATGAAGGTGTGTATGACTCATCTTTTATCGTCGTGGAAGCGGAATCTGAGTTAGAGATTGCCGAACACATGCTGTCCGACACTTCAATTTGGGAATGGTTTCTAGACCGAGCATACCCGCATGATTGGCAGCAACGTCAACGAAAATTTGCAGGATCTTTGATGGACTGTATCCGCTCTAATCCTGCCATGAGTCCACAAGAATTACTGGATTTGATTAACATCACTTCTGTGGACGGTGACTCTACATCGCAATTGAGGATTCATCCAATCACCGTGCGACCCTTAACGGAGGTAGAAACTGATCCTTGGAAGCGCGAAGATTTAAACAGAAGAAGTACTGGCTGTTGAACGTTTACGCATTCAGTACTGGTGTATTTCAGTACTTGCTCAAATTAACAAGCCATACGTTTCAAGCTGTATTCTTTTGTGTTTAAATATTTGGCGAAATAAAATTATACTAAAAATCACGTCTAATTCATCATCAACTTTTCAACTAGAAATCCGCTTCTCAACTATCAACATTAAGCCTTTCAATTTGCCATCTTCTGTAAAACTTTGGCTAGTGCGACATTTATTATCATTATTTACAAGATTAATCATTTTCGTTGCAAATAATTGTCCCGTTGCTTTATTCCAGACATTAAAAATAATAATGCTATCTCCATGTTCACGGGCAATAGTGGTGTAATTTTCCCATGCAGGAACATCTACAGCTTCTATTTCTATTTCATCATTACTAATTACCTTACCAACAAAACTGTTAGTGACAATTCTACCGTCAGCATAATGGTAAGTATTGGTTTGTAGCCATTGATTATCAACTATCTTTTGTGTAACTTCTGCTTCAAAGCGTTCTGTTTCTTGAGCATTAGCATCCATTCTGATCCAATAGCCTGACCAAGTGCCAATATGTTTAGGGAAAACCTGAAAATCACTCAACTGATGTCCGGGTGTCGATTGAACGCATACCACTGCAAAAACTTTATAAACTCCGGCTTGATATCATTCGGACTTGCGTCTAGAACGCGCCCAGACTCGCGGTAAACACTCGCCAAGTCTCCTAGCCTATATTCTGCTAATGCCAGCAGTTCTGAGCGCGGCAGAGTGTTACCTGAGCGTACTTTGTCCTCAAGCTCCTGTACCCAATTTGGGGTTTTTTCAATTTCAAAATTTTCGCCGCCCGCGCCGCCCGGAATATTTCCCTTCATGAAAATACAATTCTGGCCTTGAGAATTTGATCCTCGATCCGGCGTTTCTTGCTGAGTATCTTGTAATACGTCTACCTCTACTGTTTTTACGAACCCCTGATCGGCCTCTTTATTTTTTTTTCCGGGAAAAAAATCTAAGCTTTGGTCTTCAATGTGTGTGTTTTCCGCCCCGGCCTGTGTACTCACATGAGAAGTATTTGATGTATTTTTTGCCGTATTCTCTGAGGGGTCTAGGACGCTTACTGGCTCTGGTATTGAGTCCTGGGGTAATGTCCCATTGGGAACTACTTGTATGTCCGGTTGGGAACTACTTGTAGTTCCGGGTGGGCAGTTCTTGTATGTCCCATTGGGAACTACTTGTATGTCCCAATGGGACATTAAGCCCGTAGTAAGGGTTTCAGCCACCTTTGTTAGTTTTTCCCGTAGTTGGTCGATGATGGACAGAGGTGCAACTTTTAATTGTTGGCAATTCTCAAAAAAGCTATTAGCGATCGCATATATTTCCACCAAATTAAGGTAGAATCGACTGAGCAAGGCTGCTTAATGCCCGGCGTTTGAATGCCTTCAATGCGTACAGTGAGCCAACGATCGACCGTGTAACTGCCCACGGTAAAGGGGATTGCAAAACCTCGAACGGTCTAGTAACCATCAAGGCGGTTGAATAAGCCAAAGCGTCGTTAAAAATCCCTGACCTACGGAGAAACCAGTCAGGAAAAAATATTAAAACCAAGAGTGCTTTAAAGCGCTGCTTTGCTGTATAAAAAAACACAGCAAAAAAAGCCAGATTTTAAGCGCCGTATTATCGCGTTTGAAAGTTTTAGAGTGCTTGTGGTGGCAGTGGCGCATCTTAGTTTCAGCCAAGCGCGTACAATTTACCCAGTTTGGCACGGTGACGCCGTGTCCGGTGTACGCGTCATATTATGGACAGTCTACTACGCTCTGATCCCCATTTTTTCGTTGAGAGACGCGCCACTGTACAGTAATTGCGAACAGTTATCAATTAATCAATACTCCATCTTGGCTCAATGCCAAATAGCCAGGTATATTCCTATCCCCAATTCCAGACTGAAATTATTTTTCTATATAGCCACCAGCGTAGTCAATTACGCAGATTGTTCTATATACTTTGTGAGTTCC
>NZ_JABXKM010000005.1 GCF_017115025.1 Nostoc sp. NOS(2021)
CAAGGATTTTTTCGCCCACGAGGGGCGAAAGCGCGTAGCGGGACGAAGTACGGCTTAAAACCTTGCAACTCTACAAGACGCTACCGCGAACGGGGCTAATTCTCTCTTTTCTGTTAAGAGTTCCCTATTCCCGCCCCGAAAGGGATGGGTAAATCAGCAAAAAAATAGGGTGTGCAATGCCCACCCTACTAATTGATCTTCTAGAAAGTTATTTTTCCGGCTTTAGTGATTGACCTTTAGAACAGCGGTCAAACCACTCCTGGTATTTTTTCTGGTGTGACTCATCTTCAACAGCAATGGTAACACGCACCTGCTTGCATCCGTGATTTCGCTCTAGTGCGATCGCATTCAACAATAAACTAGCAGTTTTAGGGGAGCTAAATTCGCCGCTTATCGTTAAACTGCTGTCAAAACGTGTAACTTCAAGTCTTTCTCCTTCGGTCAAGTCAATGCCAGAAATTTCCTCTTGTCCTAAATCAATTTCTGCTAGTTGTTTGTGTTCTGGACTAATTTGTTCCACAATCAGCTTTTCACGCCGCACAGGAACTTGTATCATCCGGGTTTCGATGACTTTGCGAACAATCACCTCACCAATTTTACGCTTACTGCTTTCAACAACTAGCCGTTCTTCTAGTAAACGAATAATCTGTTCTTCGCTAACCTGTTCTAAATTTACTGGCTCAACTGGGCTATTTGTAGTTTGATTATTGACTAGCGGCTCAGTTGAATTTTCTGATTGTGTCCCTAGACGCGCAGCGGCTTGCTGATAGGCATCGCCTGGTGTTTCTGTTTCTAAATATTCAGGCATATACTCAATTTCTGATTTCTTTAAGTCTATGAAAACAGATTTACTTGGCTTGTCAATTTGTTTGATTTTCTGGCTCTGCAACCGAAATAAGGAAGGATGTTCATCGGCTAACGGCTGACCATATTTTACGGTTTTTTGATTAGCCTGTTTAGATATAACTAAGTTTAACCGACGATTGGCATCTACAATTAAATCATGAACTACTCCTACTAGTTGACCTTGCTTATCGATGACAGCAAAATTCTTCACCTTCTTTCTTAAATCGGCTAATGAGGTGCTAGTGCGAGTGCTCGTATTTGCCTGTCCAATGTTTTTTTTCATCGGTTGGCTATTCATATGCAAAATTTATGAACTACTTTCTAGTTAGCTTTTAAATGTATTGCTCGTCTGAATACCATTTAGAAAATGTTTGCTAGAGATATATTTATATAACCCATATCCAGAGCAATATTCGCAATCCCAAATCTAAACTGGTATCAGCTATTGCAAGCACAGGTAAAGCTGATTCAACAGCCTCACCTGCACTGTATCGAATTAATTATTAGTCATTAGTTACTAGCTAATGACTATATTTAATTAGCGTTCTTCAATCGGAAGATTACTAGAATTCACATCTAACTCTTCACGACGCACAGTTTCTTGAGTTTCAACTGTGTCTTGATCTACCACTTTTCTAACTCTGACTTCTTCACGCAAAAATGCTTCTTTACGAATATCAGGAGTTTCTTCGTGGAGTTCTATGCGAGCAACTTCGCCTTCACGGAAATCTGCTTCGCGCCCAGAAACGGCAGTACCTGCATCTGCTGGAGTTACACGTTCAATTACAACTCGCTCTCTTTCCACCGGCACTACAATCCGTGCAGTATCAGTCTCAACACGCTTGCCAATTGTTACTTCTCCAGTTTTTTGGCGTTTCTTACTGGCAATCAGCCGTTCTTCATATAATCTCAGAGTTTGATTCTCTTGCTCATTTAACCCGTATAAAGAAGGGTCATTTTCGTAAGTGTAGCTATCACGATTGTAAGTAGGCGTAACCGGCTGCTGATAGGTTGTATCTACTGGTGCTGTCGCTTGCAATGGTAATGAAGCATCTAGAGGAAGGGCGTAGTCTGCCGGTTGTACTAATGAAGCATCTAGAGGAAGAGCGTTGTCTCCCGGTTGGCGATATACCCCACGCACCCGTTCTTCATAGTCGTAATCAAGGGTTTGGCGTTCATTGAACTCAGGTAAATCTTCTGCTTGCTCTCTAGTCAAGCCAATTGTGTAAACACGATCAGTCTTATAGTCGATACGGGCACGACCAATTGGTAGTAATACTTTTTTACCAAAAATCCAGAAGCCTAAGTCAACGACTAGATAGCGAAAATGACCTTCCTCATCAACTAAAACGTCGTTTACGGTGCCAATCTTTTCATCAGTTCCTTGTGTATAGACACCTAGACCTTTAATGTCATGTCCATCAAAACTATCCTGATAGTTAGGCTCGAAATCTTGTAGTTTGTGAAGAACCATTATTTATATTTAACCTCAAAAATTTTCTCGTCATCTCTTAATAACTAAAGTAGACATTTATTTACTTTTTTACCTCCTTCTGGCGAATGAATTCTTTGCAGATTTAAATAATCAAAAGTTATATAGGAATCATATTTGATTTCTGAAAAAGGCTACGAGATAATACGGAGGGATATATCTGTCTAAAAGGTTGTTTGAAAAGTCGTAAAGTTTACCGAAGAACCCCGCTTCCATTCCTCTCCCCCACAGTCCGAGAGGCTTTGAAACCCCCCTTCCCTACGAGGGAAGGCTTAGTCGGGTGGTTAGGTTTGGGAGGCTTTGATGTTACCAAAAATACTTTTCAAACAACCTCTAACAGCGAACAATGATAAACCAGCATCTACAAGCCGCGATACCTTCTCTGCGAGACGCTACGCGAACGGTGACAGGACTTACGCATCAAGTACGAAATGTAGGGGCAATTCATGAATTGCCCCTACGGTAAATCAAGGCTTTCACTGCCTTTTTGCGTAAGTCCTG
>NZ_JABXKM010000004.1 GCF_017115025.1 Nostoc sp. NOS(2021)
GTTTGGGGTGGGGTATTAGGGACTTTTGCAAGAGGTCTAATGATCTTAAGTCATGGGAGGTTCATGTGGCTACCCCCTATAAACGTCGTCAGATACTCCGCTGGCTTGGTGCGATGACAGGCACTACTACAGCACTGATTGCAACAGCAACTAGTTGTACTAACACTTCCACTCAAACTTCCTCCAACCCAACAGTTGATTTATCGGGGGTGACTCTCCGCATTGCTAAGTTTAAGGGTGGTTGGGATCTCCAGTTGAAGTTAGCTGGACTAGATAATTTTCCCTACAAAACTCAGTTCACGGAGTTTACTGGGGGTAATCTTATGGTGCAAGCAATCAATGCCAATGCTATTGATATTGCATCGTGTAGTGAGACTCCACCAATTTTTGCGATCGGTACTCAGGATGCCGTGAAGATTATTGCAGCCACTAAGGGCCCAACTATCGGACAAACTGTGCTTGTGCCAAAAAATTCTACAGCTAAAACGATCGCAGACCTCAAAGGTAAGAAAGTTGCTTACGTCAAAGCTACCACAGCCCATTACTTCTTGATCAAGATGTTAAAGGAAGTTGGTCTGACCTTGAAGGATGTTGATGCACTCGCCCTCTCAATACCCGACGGACTTTCTGCCTTTAGAAAAGGTGATCTAGATGGCTGGGCTACTTACGGTTATTCGATCCCGCAAGCCAAAAAGGACGGCGCGAGAGAATTGAAGTCTGCAAAGGACATTTTGAGTGGGAACTTCATGATTGTAGGCGCTCCCAGTGCGATCGCAGACCCAGGTAAAAATGCTGCGATCGCTGACTTTCTCTGTCGGATTAAAAAGTCGCAAGCTTGGCGCGAATCGAATTTGGAAACCTGGGCAAAAAGTTATGCTTCAGCCATCGGTATAGATGAAAGTATTGTCTTAGAACAAGCAAAGCAGGAAGAAAAACAACGCCATGTTCAGGTTCTCCCTATTTCCGATGAAGCGATCGCCTCACAGCAAGAGGTAGCTGACACCTTTGCGGAAGCTGGCGTCCTCCCAGCTAAGGTTAGTGTGAAACCTCTGTGGGACACTACTTTTAATGATGCGATCGCTAAGTGCAGTATTTGACAAAGTACTAAGTATCGAGGCTTGGGCATTGGGCACTCGTAAAACTCTTACTCAGTCCCCAATCCCCGATCCCTAATCACTTGACTTTCAGCACCGACTTCCCTAATGACTGGCAAATAACATCATTTTGTGGTGTATGGATACGGCTACAAAGAACGTCACGGTAGTGTCGCTCTAAAGGATTCCTTTTTAATAGACCAGGATTACCAGTTAGTTCTAAGGCAATCTCTACAGCCCGAATCGAGTTAGTTGTGGTGAGATATTTAACAGCTTGTGCCTGTAATCCTACGTTAGGATCATACTCGCCCTTGTGAATATCTTCAGCCAAACTATAAATCAATCTATTGTTAGCAAATAGCAGTGCTTCTATCTCACCCACGGCAGTTTGGAAGCGTGGCAGAGTTGCCAGTGGCTCTTTGAGATTAGAAGGCGATCGCTCCCAAAGATATTTAGCAAGCCAGTCTCGCGCACTAGTAGCAACACCGAGATATAAAGCACTCACTGTCAAATTGCCCCAAGTGGCAATCAGCGGATCAAAGGATGGCGCAGCAGATATGGGGCTGATATTCAGGGCATACTCTGAGGGGATTAATACATTCTCCAAAATGAGATCGTGACTGCCTGTAGCTCTCATCCCCAAGTGATCCCAGGTTTCAACAATTTGCAAACCTGGCAGATCGCGCGGAACCAGAAAACTCCCAACTTGTGGTTCATCCTGAGTTGTCCGTGCCCAAACAACAAAGTAGCTGAGGATGGGACTGCCCGTGGTGTATTGCTTGTGGCCTGTTAAACGCCAACCCTCTGTTGTCCGTTCGGCAATTGTGGCAGGCAATCCGCCTCTAGCTGGCGTTCCTAACTCAGGTTCAACACGGGCAGCATTGAGCAGGGCAATGCCTTCAATTGATTCACGACACAGCCGTTTATATACTTCTGGATGCCAGCGACGGCTACGGGCCGCATGGGCATGTTGGAGATAGTGCATTGTCAGTACTAGCGCGGTCGAAGCATCGCCACGCGCTATCCCTTCAATGACTCGGCAGATTGTTGGTAGTCCCAAATCCTGACCACCGAATTCGCGTGGAATGGTGAGGCTGAGTAATCCTGCCTCATGCAAAGCTGTAAAATTCTCGAAGGGAAAGGAACCATCTTTGTCGTGTGCCCCTGCACGGGTGGCAAAGTCCTTGGCCAGAGCCTCAACCCGGTCGAAAATATTGGGGAGAGTTTCTAAGCCTTTGGCTACAAAGGTGTCTGGTACTGCTTGCTCCAACTGTGACATAAATACTCCTGCAAAACTCACTTTACTACTACTGAATCCCATCCCGCGAAAAATTGATGTTTCTGCAAACTTGAGATGCTTTCATCGGAGTTAAGCGATCGCAACTACTTTTAGCCTAAATCCTGCTTGCTTTTGTTCGTCAGTTTTTGACCTCGAACTCAGGTATTCTGCTGATTGTTAAGAATACTACTTAAAGTCAATCGAAATTTAGTACTTTGTAATTTCTGTAAGTATGACACAAACAGCTTTCTCAGAGCAAGCCAGAGGATTTAGCGATCGCTCCACAGCTTAACAAATTGCAAAAGTCCCCACATAACAGAGGGCTAACACTCTCCTCAAGTATATTTTTCAGCAGAACTCTATATTAGACTTCTTGCATAAATCAAAAAAAGAACCCCACCCCGCCTTTGACTTACGTCAAAGTCTCC
>NZ_JABXKM010000003.1 GCF_017115025.1 Nostoc sp. NOS(2021)
GGGTGGGATGTATTGACTGTGGTTAGCATAACTAATTATGCGATCGCATCTGATGCAGATGTGGTAGTATGTCCGCAAGTTGCACTTCCAGCGGATGGAGAACTAAAAGCGATGCCTGCGGCGGTAAACTACGCCTTGATTGATGGCTGCTTGCTGAAGTTGCTAGATTTAACCATAACCAAGATATATCTGCGTTATTTTCTCTCAAACTGCTGCAAGAATTTCGCTAAACTGAAAAACATCTAATTTGCATAACCGAATTCAACATAATTCTTGTGGGGTGGGCAACATCAGCGCCCTAATTATGCTAGTTAAATGTGGAACAGCTTACTCCCCAGAGAGAGGATTGTTAGCTCTAAATTGGCACATCTTAGCAGCAGCGATCGCCACTGGATTCTCTCCAGAGATGACTGCGGTTGAGAAAGATATTAGTTATCCAATTAACTCTAAATTGAGAGTTTGCTCTAGTAATATTGAGATGATAAACATTTTTACTGAAGCCATCCAAAGGCGTCAAACCCAGATCCAATCAGAAATTGACACTGAATTAGCAACTGTAGCTTTATTACTTGCACTCAGGTAGATTTAAGGAAGCACTGACTAACAATTTTTCTCAATTTTGCGATCGCTCCCTTACTTACCCATAACCCTGCGCCTACATCCCCCAAAGCAAATATCCACCATCACTAAGAACCATATCTCCATCACAATCTTCAATAGGAGTAGCCAACCCTTGTTTAATAGATTCTTGCATTCCAGGGATAGATAATAAGTAAAGAGTTTGCTGAATAGCAGACCAGTCTTTTTCAGCTAGCAGAATCGCATTACCGCGATCGCCTTCAATAATAATAGGTTTACCCTGCTCTGCTACTTGGTCGATGAGCTTTTGTAAATTATTTTGAGCATCATTTACGGGAAGCGAAGACATAATAATTTTTCTGACTCTTTAAAGAATCAGCACGCATTGGATGTTCTAGTTGTGCTAGACGGAGAATAATATTTGTATCAATTAGAAATGCCATGCTTTAATCTTCTTCATAAATTCCGCTACGCCTTACACCATAATCAGACAATATTGGAATATTTCGAGGATGGCGCTCTAACCACCTTTGCAATTTATTAGTCCATTCTTCTAAATCATTATTGTTTGCTGATGAAGCTAATACTTCAGATGACTTTACACTGAGATTTTCATTAATTTCTGTCTTGATTTTTTCTTCAAGCAGCATTTTTTCCTCTAATGTGAGAGATTTGATAATATGTGCTAGTGAGTCTATTAGCTTCACATTCAGAATAACTCCTTGTTTCGTCGATAACGAAGATTAGAAGATACATTTCTATTTTCTTCTTTCTCTAGCTTCAGCCGTTGCAATGGGGATGGGATGGATGGCTTAGAGCCGAATGATTTCTTCTTGTGTCTTCGTCCATCGCTCAGAAATTGTATTCATTCGTTCCAGTACAAACATACTCGGCTTTGGCAGCAGAGATTGTGAGGAGTTACAAAGTCTTCTACACTGACTGAAATAGGTTTTAACTCTTAACGGCGGCTCCTCATGACGGTCAACGATTCTGAATACATCAGGCAAGATGAAGCCACTCGTGTGCGTGTACTAAGCGAAGCACTACCTTATATTCAACAATTCGCCGGTCGCACTGTTGTTGTCAAATATGGTGGCGCAGCGATGAAAGATAGCACACTCAAAGACAAAGTTATCCGCGATATTGTATTTTTATCCTGCGTGGGCTTGCGTCCAATTGTAGTACACGGCGGTGGCCCAGAAATTAACAGTTGGTTAGATAAGCTGGGCATCGAACCACAATTTAAAAATGGTCTGCGAGTCACTGATGCCGCCACAATGGATGTGGTGGAAATGGTTTTAGTCGGTCGAGTCAATAAAGAAATTGTCTCCCTGATTAACCAAGCTGGTGGCTTGGCTGTAGGACTTTGCGGTAAAGATGGTAATCTATTTACAGCCCGTCCCCAAGGTCAAGAAGGCATCGGTTTTGTGGGGGAAGTCAGCAATGTGAATATCAAGATTTTGGACACCCTCGCTAGCAATGGCTATATTCCCGTAGTGTCCAGCGTCGCCGCCGACGAAACGGGACAAGCTTATAATATTAACGCTGATACTGTAGCTGGAGAAATCGCTGCTGCACTAGGAGCAGAAAAGTTAATTTTACTGACCGACACCAGTGGAATTTTAAAAGATTACAAAGACCCGTCTACTTTGATTCCGAAAGTAGATATTCGTGAAGCTCGTGAGTTGATTGCCGGTGGTATAGTTAGCGGTGGGATGATTCCCAAAGTCAGTTGTTGTGTGCGATCGCTTGCTCAAGGAGTCCGTGCAGCACACATCATTGATGGTCGCATTCCTCACGCCCTGTTACTAGAAATCTTTACTGATGTTGGGATTGGGACAATGATTCTCGGTTCGCAGTTTACTTCCTAAAAGTTAGGAGTTAGGAGTTCTCTGCTCGCTATTCCTCACTTTACCGGGGATAGGTAATAATAACACGCGATCGCCCACCGCTAAATGGTGTACGATGCCATGAATTATTGATAATCACCGGATTAACTAGGGTTGAGTCCCGAATTGGTGGATTAATCTGCGGGGAATTTCTCACGTTCTGCCTTACCTGGGGATAGGAATAATCGGGGTAATTAGTGCGTTGTGGCATTAGTCCCGTTGCTGGGTCTACTCATATCTTGCACCTGGAAATGTTGATGTCAAAACCAGAACTAAGTGTAAGAG
>NZ_JABXKM010000262.1 GCF_017115025.1 Nostoc sp. NOS(2021)
GTCCCCTGCTATAGTGCATTGGTTGCAACTAAACCCATGAAAATCTGTCTTTACCATGCCCAATACCCAATACCCAATGCCCAATTTAAAACTGAGTTTTAAATTCTTAATCTTCATAAAGTTATAAATACCATTATTAAGTTTTTAATAATACTTGTCTCAGCTTCTACATTCATGTCTCAAGTGCGATCAAAATTGTGTAATCTGAAGACAACTAAGCTAATTATTCAATTGAGGTCTGATGACTCCTACGATTATGCGTCAGCTTTGGTCAGTGGTTGAAACCGCCCAAGCCAAGCTCCTCTTGCAACTAGATGATGCTAGCTTGGTGCAGTGGTTAGTGAAACAAACCGAAACGCAAGTGTTGTTAGATTCTAACGAAACTGATTATCTGTGCCACTACATTCAATCTCGGCTAGCCCTTATACGTGATATTGCCCATGAACGTCAGTGTTCATGATCCCAAAATCACGATGAATTGATTGATAGTCAAGTGTTATTACTATTGACTATTGGCTTTTTGGGGAAAATAACCTTCCACTAAGCAGTCAGAGCCGACTACACGCCAACGAACACGTTCTAGAGACAACGCCTCAGTCATGGTAGTAAAACCTAAATCGCCCACAGGTGTGGGAGCAATACTACCACCAATGATTTTCGGGGCGATAAATGCTAGAACTTTTTGCACTGCTCCTTGAGCGATCGCACTTGCAGCTAAAGTACCACCACATTCCCACAACACGCTACAAAAACCCCGCTCATATAAGTATGCCATTGCCTGATCTGGTGTAAGTGATGTTAATTCCACCACCTCCACCCCAAGTTTTCGCAACAGTTCTTGGAAATCGGGGTTAGCACCCTCCTCTGTCAACACCAAAGTCGGAGCATCCGCAGTTTGCCACAGATGGGCATTTTCCGGTAAGTTGAGATGGCGACTCATCACCACCCGCAGGGGATTATGTGCCTCCACTTCATGGCTGGTTAAGTAAGGATTATCCTGTCGAACTGTATTACCACCGACAATTACTGCATCACAAGCAGCCCGCAACTGATGTACTTCATTGCGGGCATCTTGGCTTGTCACCCAGGCACTGTGACCAGAGGTGGTAGCAATTTTGCCATCTAAAGTCATGGCATATTTTAAAATTCCCAAAGGTCGCTTGTAAAGAATGCGATGCACAAAAGCTTCATTTAGCTGATGGCAGGCTGACTCTTCTACTCCTACCAACACTTCGATCCCCGCCGCACGTAAACGGGCAATACCACCTCCAGCTACCAGTGGATTGGGGTCAACCATACCCACCACCACTTTTGCCACTCCAGCTTGGATCAATCCTTCTGAACAAGGGGGAGTACGTCCGTAATGATTGCAAGGTTCGAGGCTGACATAGATTGTTGCACCACGAGCGCGATTCTCCTGGGGAGAGGCTGCACCAACGCCAGCTGCCCTCAAGGCAAACACTTCTGCATGAGGCTCACCTGCACGAGGATGAAACCCTTCGCCAACAATCTCGCCATCCTTAACAATCACCGCTCCCACTAGCGGATTTGGCGAAGTACGTCCTAAAGCGCGGCGAGCAAGTGACAAACACCGCAGCATCATGCGAGAGTCAAAGTCAGTTCCTACCTTTTCCTTTATAGAAGAATTCGATCCAACTGCTGACTCCACTAGAAGTATATTTTCCTGAGTGTAATTTGGTAAGGATGCATCTGCTTGAGCGACCACTGGGGAATTATCCATAATTTTAGACAATATTGTAAATATTCTGCACGCGATCGCACAGCCTTTCCACAGGAGAATCGCGCTTTGCTCAACAGAGTAAAATCCAGGCGCTATTATCTTGTATCAGCCTGTAATATTCTCATTACAATTCTTCTTAGAGCCTTTTTCATCTATTTAAACCAGAATCTCCTGTAGGGTAGCACAGCTAGCTGTGCTACCCACACATTTACAGCGTTGCTGCAAGTTCCTGTAAGCGATCGCTTCCATCGCGGAAGACAGGCCAACCATCCCCCACCAGCACTGCTTCTACCCGACTCAGTTGAGCCAACCTGCGAACAGAAGCAACAGCCTCCTCTCGATTCAGCAGCTTGTCATCTGGCAATATAGTTAAGCTACCTGCTTTGCGTGCCCGTACTAAATCCCCTGTGATCAAAGTCGTCTCCTCCAGTAACAGAGCCAATTCACCGGGAGTTTTCGAGCCTTGGAGTTCAATCACCTCCAGTCCTGGCACAAATTCTTCACCATCAGACAGCCAGCGATCGCAATGTATAGGAAAAATGTCTTTTTCTGCCAGAGGGCCGGCAATCTTAGCATAGGTTTGATCGGCAATTTCTTTACTTGCCCTGACATGCTCAGAATTCGTCAGTACAATCCAAACTACACCACCGAGGGATTTCAGATGATTCCAATCATGGTTTGATAGGGCTACTGGGTCAATCAAGATGTTGCCATCTGGGCGAATCCAGGCAATCCCATTGAAATCAATATTTCTTGCCGGATTGAAATTAGACCAGCTATAGAGATCGGGACGGTGCAAAGATTTCATGATGATTCTGGATCAGTACCTTCAATAATTGACTATTAATCTCAATAATTAAGTATATAGAGTCAAGGGCACTGGGGATTAGGGATTAGGGGCTGGGTTTTAAATCGAAAAATTATGGATGGAGCAACAATACCTCAAAGATATTTTGAAAT